>JAUQXG010000180.1 GCA_030834765.1 Lutispora sp. | reverse complement strand
TCGGCATCATAATATTCTTTTCTATTGCAAAACAGCCAGTCGTAATTAGATCATAGCGACTGGCTGTTTATCATATTATATTAGGATCTATGGTATTCTTCTCTTCATTGTTATGGTTCAGCTGATTTATTGCAGGCCCTTCAACTATTGTCCCTTCATATGTAAACCTAGATCCATGACAAGGGCAATCCCATGTGTTTTCTGCGTTGTTCCACACAAGCTCGCAACCCATGTGGGTACAAGTAGTATCTACTAGATGCAGTTGTCCTTTTTCATCTCGATAGGCACCAATTTTTTGACCCTCTATATTTACTTTTTTTGCCTCACCATTTTCAATTTTAATATCATGAGGAAGCATTTCTATTTTACCTTTAACAAGATGTTTGGCAACATCGATATTTTGCGAAGCAAAATTTCCAGCAAAAACAGCATTTTTATGCCTTGAAGGATCATAAACTGACGACCAGGGATTTTCTCCCTTTATAATTAAATCTTTTATAATTTCTGCAGCCAAAGTACCAGTTGTTATTCCCCATTTTCTAAAACCTGTAGCTATATAAATATTAGGAGTTTTAGATGTTAAATGGCCTATATAAGGTATTTGATCCATAGTCGTATAATCCTGTGCGGACCACCTATACATTATATTATCAATAGTATAAAGCTTTGAGACCTTATCTTTAAGGTTCATATAATGATTTATCATGTTTTCGCCTTGTCCTGTCTTATGAGACTCTGCGGAAGCGATAATCAATTCTCCGCCTTCTTCTAATGATTGCGACCTTAAAGAGATTCCACCTTTTTCTGCCGTAATGAACATACCCTCGGGAAAACTTTCCTTTATTGTAAGTCCTAAAGCATAGGATCTCTCAGCATGCATTCTAGAAAAATACAGCCCCATACCATCAAAAAAAGGATAATGTGATGCGATAATCAATTTTGAAGCAGTAACCCTTTTTCCATTCTCAGTAATAATACTGCATTGTTGTCCTTGCTTCACATCCACAGCTTTAGTGTTTTCAAATATATGACTTCCTTCCCCTGGTATGGTTTTTGCTAATGCTAGCATATATTTTCTTGGGTGAAACTGAGCTTGTTCATCAAATCTCAAAGCAGCTTTTACTGATATAGGGAGAGGAATCTTATCTAAATAAGCTGCCTTTATCCCCACACTTGCAGCAGCCTTTGCTTCTTCTTCAATCTTTTTTACATACTTATCTGAGTTCGTATAAATATAAGCTGGTTTCCATAAGAAATTACATTCAATATTATTTTCTTTTACTAGATCTGATATCTTATGAATAGCCCATTCATTTGAGTCTGCATATTGCTTTGCCCTTTCCATTCCATATTGCGCCTTGATATAATCATAAATAAGATCATGCTGGGATGTTATCTTGGCTGTTGTATGTCCGATGGTTCCCTTAGCAATTTTACCCGCTTCAATTATGGCTACCTTCATTCCTGCGGTTTTTAAAAACAATGCCGCAGTGATTCCGACTATGCCGCCCCCTACTATTGCCACATCAACTTTTATATCTTCTTCTAAGCTTAAATATTCGGTATTTGGTGTTGTCTCAATCCAATAAGGTTGTGGAACTCTTTCTAACCAACTTTCACTTATACTCATTTTTCTTCTCCTCATATACATATTATCTTTAAGTTTATTGTCACCAAATATGTAATTATAATACAATATAAGATTAGAAAAACAGTGGAGGTGCATATATTGCATCTCCACTTCATCATATTTTTATTCTTCATCAAAAAAATCTAAATAAGAGAAATTTTTACCCCCTTTATTCCAGCCAAGTATTGCTTCCATATTTACATTCTGTGCAGCTTTAAAAATATTTTTATCAACGTCTTTATTATTCTCTTTAAGTTTTTCTATCAATTCCTTTATCTCGAATCTTTTATTTCCCGTTTTCTCTGCCGCTACCATACAAGCACAGTTTAATGGCCAAATACCACTGCTTTGAGTATAACTTTCTATGTGTTCTTCTTCAATATAATATAGGGGGCGAATGAGCTCCAATCCCTTAAAGTTTGTAGACTTTATTTTAGGGAGCATGGTTTTAAAACATCCTGTATATAAAACATTTAGCATTGTAGTTTCTATCACATCATTGTAATGATGTCCCAATGCCAACTTATTGCATCCAAGTTCTTGTGCCTTTGAATATAGTGACCCTCTTCGCATTCTTGCACACATATAGCATGGATAGTCCTTTGCTATTTTATCAAGTACATCAAATATTCCTGATTCAAAGATATGAATAGGAATATGGAGATACTCACAGTTTTCTAATAAAAGCTTTCTTATATCTTCATGATATCCAGGATCCATAGCTATAAACTCTACTTCAAAATCAAATTGACCATGCTTCATAAGTTCCTGGAAAAGCTTTGCCATCAACATACTATCTTTGCCCCCTGATATTGCTACTGCAACCTTATCTCCAGGCTCAACTAGTTTATAATCTT
>JAUQXG010000179.1 GCA_030834765.1 Lutispora sp. | reverse complement strand
GATACAATATCAATACCCTGCTGCGCTCCAGATATGATATAAATATTATCACCGCTTACCTTTACGTCATAGGCCCTTAAATATGCTGAAAGAGAATCTCTAAGGGGCTTATAGCCTTTGCTTTCGTGATACATAAAAGCTTTTCCGCCATCCTCAGTGAGTATCTTATCTACCACCTTACGAAAGTCCTCAATTGAAAAAAGCTCAGAATCTGGTGTTGCTGTTGCAAAGTCTATTATTCCTGCTTCCTTCTCATAAACTTCTTCATAGGACATCTCTTCATATAGCATTGATTCATCTATATCATAATTGATATTTTCTTTTAGGGGCATCACATAGGTTCCGCTTCCTACCTTTTTATAAATAAGCTTATCATCTTCTAAAAGCTTATATGCATTGACAATGGTAACATTGTTTACTACAAGCTCTCTTGCAAAACTTCTTATAGTAGGAAGCTTATAATCTTCCTTGAGTATACCGCTCTTTATATATCCCTTTATCTGCTCATAAAGTTGTATATATAAAGGTTTTTCCACCATTTTATCTAACTTAATGGGAACTTCCAATGACTTCATATTTATTCCTTTCTATAGCTGCTGCATAAAATTAAATTGAAAAGGTTCTCGCCTTTTTCCAGCTATCATTCATAACTGTATCGATACAATTATATCAGAAAACAAATAGATATATACAGCTTTCGCTGCATATATCTAAATAATTTAAAGTAACCAGATTATCTATAATATGGACTAAGAATAGAGTTTTTAAAATACTGATGTTCTGCTTTTAATAAATTGCTTTCTATCCATTGACCATTTTGTTTTATATTTTCCCGAAGCATTACATCTTCTCCGTTTGTAAGTCTAACAAAATCAAATCTATAAAGCTCATCTTGTTTACCTTTTCCGTATATTGTCACATATGGATATTTCAATTCAACTTTTTGTATCGTATCTATGAGGTTATACCATTCCTTATAGACGATCTCTACAACTGCTTTGCTTTCCCAACTCCACAGATGCCAAGGAGCACAAAGAAAATCTTCTGGAAGGTAATCTACCGCTATTATTTTCCACCCTTTGCCTTCTTCATACTCAGTCATCACCAATCCATAATAATAGGAGAAGAAACTTGGTTTGCGCGTATCATTACTTCCGGATGTTGTAGGAACTCCCCCTATGACTTCTATCTCAACCATATGATAATTAACATTTTTCGGCGTATCTGGCGGTATATATGCTGGAATAAGCTTAAGTAAATTTATGGTTCCTACGCCTCTAAAAGAGTTTTCAAATTGATTAAAGCTTACTTTGCTCTTAACCTTATCACTTAAAAGTTCATATGCGTAGGGATAAGGTATGATTGACCAATTAACAGTACCGCACCCTCCTTGATAACCCGACATATTTGAAGCAGCCTTTACTATTGAATAATATGCTTCGATTACATCACTTGATGATTTATATTCTTTAGGATATCCCTTTGGTATAAATGTACCTTCATTGCCTGTAACTTCTGGCTCATTAAAAATATATTTAAGCTTATACGCTGGTATTCTTGAGGGTCTTTGAAAACGGTCCGCTTCTATGATATTATTCTTATCATTAAACGCAGCCTTTGTATGTGCTTTATCAAGCTCTATTCTTTCATGAAGTTTTGCACCCATTACCAGGGTAGCTCCATTATGGCTTATTTTTACTATTGATGATAATACTGCTGCAGCTATGCATAAAATCAATGCAGCAAATAATAATAGCTTCTTTATTTTCATGTAAAAACCGCCTCCTCATAAAACAAGTATATGAGTAAAGACGGTTTTCAAGCACATGAATTATTTATTTGATTTATTCTTTGCCAGGCTCTTAAAGTGGATAGGAAATAATCCTACTACTTTTTATTTAACCAAACTCCATTTATCCGTATCCTATTCTCCTGCACATTATAATCATCTATAAAACCATAGCGAGGTTCTTTATAATACCTATTGCTATAAGACAGCATAAAGGGTTTATCTTGATACAAAGTTTCGGCGATATCATAATACATGATGGTATTTCCCATGATTATATATTTGCCTGACTCTATGATAAGTGTATCATGAAAACCTCCTACACTTATGGTGCCTTTCCTATAGGTTCCATCATTTTCAAACATATAGGATGGTGCATAAGAAGCTGGTGCAACCGCCTTTGATTGAATATCCTTAAAGTCAGTAAATAAATTTGTCTCTATCTCAGACCATGAACCCACTAAAACTTCTTTTGGAAAATCCTTTTTATATTGTATGAAAATGATATCTTCTGTGCTTTCTTCTGCCAAATTCATCTCAAGAACCGCCATAAATAGATTTATAGGTATGAAGGTCTTCTCTCCTTCTCTATAAGGTGCTATTCCCACATCTGCTGCTTTGCCGTTTATTTGGATCTCAGAACTGTCAATCATCATGTCAATGCGCAAAATTACTTTGCTTTCATTTTGCCAGACAACGCTTATTTTACCATTTGATTCTACAACATCAGGATAAGAATAATATCCCGCATAAGGAGATTTGAATCCATATTTAAATTTATTAATCTCTACAAATATATAGTGAAAATCGTCTTTTGTCACAATCCTATAATTCTCACTTAAAATATCAAAATCATTTATTACAAGGACTGCTTTATCTGGTAGTATATACTCTTTGTTATTGCTCTCTTGATAGGTAGATTTTTCTATTAAAGCGTATTTTTTATATATTCTATTGGCCATTATAACTGCCATCTCTCTTGTAGATAAATCCTTAGGATTCATTTTCCCCTTCAGCCCTAATAAATACCCCTGCTTATTCATATACTTTATAGAATCAACAGCCCACGCAGAAGCTTCTTTTTCATCTAGAAATACAGCTATATTGTTAATTGAAAAATCTTCATCTGCTTTGATAGCCTTTATTGTTCGGTATAGCATTGTAGCTGCTTGCTCCCGATTAATTTTTTCATCTGGTGAAAACAGCCTTTCTTTCATGTTGGTGCCATTTACAATTTTTAAATTGAAAGCCTTATATACTTCCATGTTCTTTGTGTCAACAAAGGCATCCAAAGCTCCATATGCTGCCTTTTCCCCTGTGATTGCTTCATATAGCCTAACAGCAAGCTCTGCAAACTCTTCACGGGTAATCGGTGCGTTCATCTTATTCTTTATTTTTTCACTTATCAGTCCATTTTTTGCTGCCTCATTCAACTCTGATATAGCCCAAGAGCTTGCCTCATAATAAGCTACTTCATTTTGCTGACCGTATACAGGAGCTGTAAACACTTGTATGCTTAAAAACAGAATTAATATTGAAATCAGTATTTTCTTCATCCTTTTATCCCCCTAGTAGTCCTATTCATATTCTAGCCTTCTATATTCAATTATACAATTTTTCACAAAAATGGCTATTAAATAATTATTTTTTCTCGAAAGATTATTATTTAATAAAAAATTAATAATATATATGAGAACATATGTTTGCCATTGTCCAAAAACTTTGGTAACATATAGTAAAAGAAAACGATGGAGTTGAATGCCATGAACCTTACAGAAAAAATTAAAATATTATCAGATTCTGCAAAATATGATGTATCCTGCTCTTCCAGCGGCAGCAATAGGAAAAATAAAAAAGGAGGCATAGGCAACGCTGCACCCTCAGGTATTTGCCATAGTTGGACTCCTGATGGCAGATGTATTTCACTGCTAAAAATATTATTAACCAACTCCTGCATATATGACTGCAAATACTGTATCAATCGTTCTTCCAACGATTTACCCAGAGCTGCTTTTACCCCAGACGAATTAGTAAGTCTTACCATAAACTTTTACAGACGCAACTACATAGAAGGTCTTTTTCTTAGTTCAGCCATATCCATAAGCCCTGACCATACCATGGAGCTTTTATTAAAATCTGTAAAAAGACTTCGTCAAGAAGAGAATTTTAATGGCTACATTCATGTAAAGGCTATTCCCGGAGCAAATAATGCACTGATAAAAGAAACAGGAAAGTATGTAGATAGAATGAGTGTCAACATTGAGCTCCCATCCAGTGAAAGCCTTCAGCTTTTGGCACCCCAAAAAACTAAGGAATCAATTATAAGACCTATGAGTCTTATTAAGTCTAGTATAATTCAAAATCAAGAAGAAAATCAAATATTTAAAAACTCTCCTAAATTTGTTCCTGGAGGGCAATCTACTCAATTGATTATCGGTGCAACCAAAGATAATGACTTAAAGATCTTAAAGCTATCTGAATCCCTTTATCGTGGCTATCATCTTAAAAGAGTCTATTATTCTGCTTATATTCCTGTATCGAATCACCCGAATCTTCCAGCAATAAATATTCCGCCGCTGCTGCGAGAGCATCGATTGTATCAGGCAGACTGGCTGCTGAGGTTTTATGGCTTTCATTCTGATGAGCTATTAAGCGAAAGCAATCCAAACTTTGATGAATTATTAGATCCAAAAAGTGATTGGGCTCTTAGAAATCTTCATCATTTTCCTATAGAAGTAAATCTGGCAGATTATTTTATGCTTCTTAGAGTCCCTGGAATTGGAGTAAAGTCAGCTCAACGAATACTTCAAGCTAGAAAGGTCTCTGTTCTTGATTTTGATGACCTAAAGAAATTAGGTATCGTATTAAAAAGGGCAAAATACTTCCTAACCTGTAAAGGTAAATATTTTCCCCAAAGAAGCATACCCACTAGTTCAATAGCAATAAAAAACAATTTGCTATTGGAGGATAATATAAAAGTTAGCGAAAACATAGAGCAGCTATCCTTTCATACGCTTTTCCCTGGAATTATGGCAATAAATGAAAATATGAAAAGAATTTCAGGTGAATTCTAATGCTTTATTACATTTATGATGGAAGCTTTGATGGATTTTTAACGGCTATATATGATGCTTACTATGAAAAGGACGATCCAGAGCAAATCATTCCTGCTAACCATTTTATAGATAATTTTTTAATTACAAAACACTATATACAAACTGATGAAGAGAAGTCTAGAAGGGTTTATGAAGCTATCATAAAAAAAATTTCAAAAAATACATTGTCCAATGTTATGTATGCTTATTTATCAGAGCATGAAAACGCTGGAATATACATATTAGAATATCTGCGTTTTGGTTTTAAGGTAGGAAGTATTGTAGACTCTTATTTATCTGATGACAGGGTACATAATATACACAAATTAGTTACTAAAATAACCAGAGAAAAGCATCTTTTGCTTGGAATTCTGAGATTCCGGCTGCTTCAAAATAATATTTATTATGCTCCTATAGAGCCTGATTGTAACACAGTATGTCTTTTAGGAGCGCATTTTGCTGCTAGAATGTCAGATCAAAAATTCGTAATACATGATGTGAAAAGAAATTATGGCGTATTCTATGATAGTACCAAATGGTTTATGAGTGCTATAGAAATAAATAAAAATATAGAATTCCATGAAAATGAATTCTTCTATCAGAATCTTTGGAAACAGTATTTTGAGAGCATCACTATAAAGGATAGAATCAATCCAAAGCTTCAATCCAATTTTATGCCAAAAAGATATTGGAAACATCTAGTTGAGATGAAATAGCTATTTTTCTGTAACATATACCATCT
>JAUQXG010000178.1 GCA_030834765.1 Lutispora sp. | reverse complement strand
ATTCGGTGCGGATATAGAATTAATCTACTCTTATATAGAGTAAAGGCGCCTATTAGGCGCCCTTTTCTATTCTATATCTATCCCAAGTGCATTTGCTACACCCTTGCCATAAGCAGGGTCAGCCTTCATACAATTGCCTATATGTCTTAATTTTATTTCCTTTGGAGCATCACCCATTGAGCGAGCTGTATTTTCAAACAATATTTTTTGCTGCTCAGGATTCATCAAATTAAATAATTTGCCAGGCTGAGTATAGTAATCATCGTCATCCTCTCTAAAATTCCAATGATCTGCACTGCCGTTGATAGAGAGAGGAGGCTCTTTGAATGCTGGCTGTTCCTGCCATACGCCATAGCTATTTGGTTCATATCCTAAGGTGCTTCCAGCATTATGGTCAACCCTCATTTGGCCATCTCTGTGATAGCTGTTTACTGGACAGTGAGGTGCATTTACTGGAATTTGATGATGATTTACGCCTAATCTGTAACGTTGGGCATCTCCATAGGAGAATAATCTTCCTTGAAGCATCTTGTCAGGTGAAAAACTTATACCAGGCACGATGCTAGCAGGATTAAATGCGGCTTGCTCAACATCTGAAAAATAGTTTTCTGGGTTCCTATTCAATTCAAAAATACCAACCTCAATTAGTGGGAAATCTTTCTTATACCATACTTTTGTCAAATCAAAAGGATTATACGGCATATTTGCAGCTTGCTCTTCAGTCATAACTTGAATAAACATCTTCCATCGAGGGAAGTCCCCTCGTTCTATACTATCATATAAATCTTTTTGATGGCTTTCTCTATCCTTCGCTACGATTGCTTCAGCTTCAGCATCTGTTAAATTTTTTATGTCTTGTTGACAAACTAGATGAAATTTTACCCATATGCGTTGGTTGTCTGCGTTTATCATGCTGTATGTATGACTTCCAAAACCATGCATATGTCTATAGGATAACGGAATACCTCTTTCACTCATCGTAATCGTTACCTGATGTAATGCCTCAGGCAAGGAAGACCAGAAATCCCAATTATTTTTTGCACTTCTCATATTTGTGCGGGGATCACGCTTCACAGCATGGTTTAAATCAGGAAATTTTAAAGGATCTCGCAGGAAAAATACAGGAGTATTATTTCCAACCAAGTCCCAGTTGCCTTCTTCTGTATAAAACTTCATGGCAAAGCCTCTTATATCGCGTTCTGCATCTGCAGCGCCACGTTCACCTGCAACAGTTGAAAAACGAACAAACATGTCTGTTTTTTTTCCTGTTTCGGAAAATATTTTTGCTTTTGTGTATCTTGTAATATCATGGGTAACCGTAAATGTACCAAAAGCACCAGATCCCTTTGCATGCATACGCCGTTCAGGAATAACCTCTCTATCAAAGTGAGCTAATTTTTCTAAAAACCAGACATCCTGCAAAAGCATTGGACCACGCGGACCAGCAGTTATCGTATTTTGATTGTCAACTACTGGAGCACCAGTAACCGTTGTGAGTTTCTTTTTTTCATCCATGGAATACCCCCCTTTTTAAATTTATTGTCTATATTTAGAGTGAAGATAATAATTATTAATTTATAATAATTATATGTACATAATATTACGAGAATTCAGACATGTCAACAGAAAACTTAGGTATGTCTGTAGGTTGTTCTTTTATGCTTCTAATTTGTATATTTTTTAATTCCTACATGAAAACACGAAACTGACCAAGTAGTATTTAATACTATGTATATATAAGTTTTCATGATGAGAGCGGGAGGGGATTTTGAATATGGAAGATAAATCAAAAGCAAATAACGCAGTACTGTCGTTTGTTGAGAAGACAATGGTAATATTTGTTTTAATGTTCATAATGATTCTCATGGGATGCTTAGAGATGGTAATACAAGAAAGAATAAAAGAATATGCAATGTTATACACCGCTGGTCTATATGCAGCATTAGCAGGGGCAATTTTACTATATGCAGAGTGGGATAAGGAGAATGAGAATCGGAAAAAGCAGGAGAGAGATAATGAGAAACTACATTAGTAAGGCATTATATTGTTGATTTTGTAGATTGAAGCAACAATATAGCATGATGCATATTATTTGATTTATTTGATAATAATGAAATAAAAACAAGAAATAGACTGACTGTTTTATTTTAAATTAAGAAAGTTGATGAGTTTCAAATATTATTTTTTATTGAAGGCATATCTTCTTATATAAAAACCAAATTGAAATAGTATTTTGCTTCTCATAAGTTATAATTTATGTTAAACTAGTTATTGTCGCGCAGTCTTTAGGACAGTTAGTCTAATAATAAGCATCTAAAGTGGCAGTGCGATACAGCAATTTTATTTCATTTTATAGGAGGAGAAACTTTGAAAAGTCTAATGAAAAAGTGGAATCAACTAAGTCTGGTAAAACAAATAATCGTAGGTTTGATTATTGGTATTATCTTGGCCTTAACGATTCCAGAAACAGCAAAATCAGTAGTTATATTAGGTTCTTTATTTGTAGGTGCCTTAAAAGCGGTTGCGCCTATATTGGTACTCTTCTTGGTTATGTCAGCTATCTCTCAACACAAGAGTGGGCATCAGACCAATATGAAATCTGTTATCGTCCTTTATCTTTTAGGAACATTCCTGGCTGCACTTGTGGCAGTTATTGCAAGCTTTATGTTCCCGGTAAGCTTAACACTTGCAGCAAGTGCTGAGAGTGTGGCAGCACCTGGAGGTGTAGTAGAGGTTCTCAAAGCACTTCTGATGAACCTTGTTGATAACCCAGTAAAAGCACTTTTTAATGCCAATTATATCGGTATACTAGCTTGGG
>JAUQXG010000013.1 GCA_030834765.1 Lutispora sp. | reverse complement strand
TCTTAGGGGATTGATTCCTTTTTATTCTAAAAAATCATATAATGAATACATTTATATAGAGGTGGGGTGTATGAATAAAAAAGCAGATAGAATCAAAGAACGGTTATCAGATGCTTTTGAACTTCCGAAAGACATTATTCTTGATATTCCCAAAATAACAATTTTGGGAAGTCAGCAAGTATCAATAGAGAATCATAAAGGTATTATTGAATATGATGAAAAGATTGTAAGAATAAATACAGGAAATGGAATAGTAAAAATTGAAGGAAATAATCTTTTTATAAAATATGTGCTTCAAGAAGAAATAATAATCGAAGGTGAGATTTCATCTATTATCTTTTAAAGAAGGTGTAAGGCTGAAAGAAACTAGACAAAATATAAAAGAAGGTGTATTTATGTTTGTGTTGAGAATATGGAATTATTTACGTGGTTATGCTATTATTATTGTTGAAGGTCTTAAAATTGAGAGGTTTATAAATCTTTCAGTGATAAATAATATTTACATATGGGATATTAAAAGATTAAGTTATACTTCTGTGGAGGCAAAGATAGGGCTAGGACATTTTGCTAAGCTGAGAGAGATTGTAAAGAAGACAAATAGTACGGTGAAAATAGAGAGAAAATCCGGACTGCCTTTTATGGTAAAAAAATTAAAAAAACAGAAGCTGATGATTTTTGGCTTTACTATGGTCCTGGTTTTTCTTTTCATAATCACTTCTTATGTATGGATGATTGAGGTTACAGGAACAAAAACCATAGATAAAGCAGTCATATTAAAAAACCTTTATGAAGAAGGGTTAAGAGAAGGACAGCTAAAAAGAAAGATTGATAATCGCTTTATTGAGAATAAGCTGCTTATAAAGATGCCGGAGCTTTCTTGGGTTGGTGTACAGATAAAAGGTACAAAAGCAATTGTAGAGGTCGTAGAAAAAAGGCCGGAACCAGAAATCGTAAAAAGAGATGAGGCCTGTAATATAATATCCGCAAAGGATGGCGTAATTAGCAAAATAAATGTTTTGTACGGAGATGGCAAGGCTAAAAGCGGAGACACGGTAAAAAAAGGTCAAATACTAGTTGCAGGAGAGATCATCCGAGAAAATTCACCTGTAAGATATGTTCATTCTATGGCGCAAGTAACTGGAAGGACATGGTATGAAGATGTAGAAGAAATGCTGCTTGAGCAAACAATATATAAAAAAACAGGAAAAAGCAAATCTCATTATCAGCTAGTAGTGATTGGAAAAAGTATGTTGAAAGAAAAGGAAGCTCCTTTTAAGGAGTATAATAAATATATAGAAGAGAAAAATGTAATGAGCTTTGGAAATTATATTTTTCCTATAAAGATCATAAAGACCATATATATTGAGTTACAAAGTGAAAATAAAAAGTATACAGTAGAAGAGGCAAAGGAAAGATGCGCAGAAAGACTAAAAGGAAGAATTAAACTTCAAATACCAGAAAGTTCAGTTGTAGTGGATAGTAAAATTGATTATTATGTTGAAAAGAAAATGATAAAGTCAAAGATTTCAGTAGAAGTGATGGAAGAAATAGGAGTACAGCAGAAAATCAATAATTAGGAGGAAACAAATTTGCCAAATGATACAGTGGAGAAAAGCTTAAGTCTTGGAGATATTAAAGATATTAAAGGCTTATTTGGAGATTTTGATAAAAATTTAAGAATTATAGAAGAAGAAATCAATGTGAATATTGTATTGAGAGAAAACGAGCTAAAAATCTCAGGGGAAGACGAAGAGGTGCAAGTTGCCCTAAAATCCTTTGAAACTTTGATTCAAATGCAAAACGATGGAGAAGAAATAAATGAAAATTCAGTAGATTATATTGTTCACCTTGCAAGAGACGGAGAAGCTCATAAAAGAGAAGAATTAAATGATGTTATTATAACCACAGCGAGAGGGAAGGCGATTAAACCCAAAACCTTTGGTCAAAAAAATTATACAGATGAAATATCTAGAAATGAAATTGTTTTTGGAATAGGACCAGCAGGAACAGGAAAGACATATCTTGCAATGGCAATGGCAGTGAAGGCTTTCAAGAATAAACAAGTCAGTAAAATTATTTTAACAAGACCAGCAGTAGAAGCTGGAGAAAAGTTAGGATTTTTACCTGGAGATATGCAGGAAAAGGTTGATCCATATCTTAGACCGCTATATGATGCTCTTTTTGATATTATGGGTGAGGAAACCTATCAAAAAAATATGGAAAGAGGGTTAATTGAAGTTGCACCTTTGGCTTATATGAGAGGAAGAACTTTAAATGATTCATATATTATATTGGATGAAGCTCAAAACACAACTCCTGAGCAAATGAAAATGTTTTTAACTAGGTTAGGCTTTGGTTCAAAAGCAATCATCACAGGGGATATCACACAGATTGACTTGCCAAGGGGAAAAATCTCAGGCCTAAAGGAAGTTGTGAATGTACTTGGGGATGTACGTGGAATCGCCTTTGTTCATTTTAGTGAAAAGGATGTTGTACGGCATAAACTAGTACAAAAAATTGTAAAGGCATATGAAAAATATGAAATCAGCAAAGCAGAGCAGGAAGAATGTTATAGTGAACAAAAGTAGGAGGAAACATCATGAATAAATTGTTTCACCTAAAGCTGGGAAGTATTTTAAAGAATAAATCACTTATTAGAAGCATAACATTTTTATTATTTT
>JAUQXG010000177.1 GCA_030834765.1 Lutispora sp. | reverse complement strand
ATATAAGAAATTTATAATATTTTAACGAAAAATGCTGTCGTTCATGTTATAATTAATTATCACATTATAATTAAGAGGTGCTTTATGAAAAGAAATCAGATAAATTTAGCTCTATCACTATTTATAGCATCAGCCCTTGTTTTTACTGGATGCTCCAATACAACAACTGCAACATCTGCAAATCCAGGAGAAACACCAGCTGTTGTTACGCCAGTTGAACCCGAAAAACTACCAGAACCAGAGCTTCCAAAGGTTGATGAAAGCATAATATATATAAATGCTGCAAAATTAAAAGTAAGGGAAGCGGCTCTTGAAGAATCCAATGTGATTGGAGATATTCTCAAGGGAAAACAAGCAAAAATTGTTGAAGAATCAAAAGATGAAGCTGGAAAAGAGTGGCTTAAAATATCATTCAGTAAAGATGAAAAAGAGTTCGTTGGATGGGTATTAAAAGAAGGTACAGTGAAGGATAGAGTGGAGCTTTTAAGAGAAAACTTAAAAAATCTTGATTATTCACCTCAAATGAAAATTGAATATCCAAATAATCCTAGAGTTGAAGTAAAAGGCATATACTTAACAATTTATTCAGCTGGAGGAGCTAGGCTGGACAAGCTTATTGAGATGTCTAAAAGAACAAAAATTAACACTTTTGTTATAGATGTTAAAGATGATAATGGCCATATGCTTTTTAAAACAAAGGCGGCAGAAAAGTTTAGCCCAGAAGCAAATAATCATACAACAGTGAAAGATATACAGGTATTAATGCAAAAACTAAAAGAAAATAACATTTATACTATAGCGAGAATCGTATCTTTTAAAGATCCCACGTATGCAGTGCTTCACCCAGATAAGGCTATCATAAATACAACCACAGGAAAACCATTTACAAACAGCGATGGACTTGTATGGACATCACCACATGATAGACAGTTATGGGAATATAATATTGAGGTTTCAAAGGAAGCAATACAAGCAGGCTTTAACGAAGTGCAATTTGATTATGTTAGATTTCCTGCATCTAACGGCGGTAAATTGGATAAGACATTGGATTATAGAAATCCAAATGGAGAGAATAAGCCAGAGACGATACAAAATTATTTAAAATATGCAAAGGAAGCTCTTTCTCCTATGCAAGCATATATAAGTGCAGATATTTATGGACTTGTTGGGTCTGTTGAAGATGATATGTCCCTAGGGCAATATTGGGAAGCAGTGAGCAATATTGTAGACTATGTAAGTCCTATGATGTATCCAAGTCATTATGCAAACGGCACATATGGCTTAAAGGTACCTGATGCATTTCCATATGAAACACTAGATCAAGGATCAAAGGATGCAATAGAAAGAAATAAGAACATTGTAACTCCTGCAATTATAAGACCCTGGATACAGGATTTTACAGCTCCATGGGTGAAAGGACATATAAAATATGGTGACAAACAATTAGAGGATCAGATTAAAGCCCTGGAGAAAAATGGAGTAAATCAATATCTTATTTGGAATGCAGGAAACACATATCATGAAAATGCAGTTTTAAAATAATATATAAATTATGGAAGAAAGCTTAGGCATAATGCCTAGGCTTTTTCTATGCAAAGACATTGTTATTTAATTATTTTAAGTAGATTTAAGACAAATTTATGATATAATATCCATGATTGTAAAATAGTAGGGATTACATATTAAAATGATTTGAAAAGTCAGGGGGCGTTTAAAATTAATATTGCCATAGTAGGGGCGGGTACAGGTGGAACAAATTTAATAAAATCACTTTCTGGAGTAGAAGATTTAGAAATTAAGATTGTTGTGGATAGAAATACCGATGCACCAGGAGTTCAATTAGCAAAACAAAAAGGTATTAAGTGTTCAACATCCATAGATGACATTGGTTTAACAAATATAGATTTAATATTAGAAGCAACTGGTAATGAAAGCTTAGAAAATCTGATTCGTGAAAAGTTCTCTCACAAATGCAAGATTATTGACTCTAAGGGTGCTTTGTTAATCATGACACTTGTTCAAAGGGATATAAAAACCTTAGAGAAACTCAACGAGCAAATTACAGCAATAAAGAGTGCTTCTGAAGTCATAAAAAATCAAGTAGACGAAATAGCTACTACTGTAGATAGTACTCACAATGTAAGTGAAAATCTTTTACAGTTCACCCAAGCTTCTATTAATTATATAAAAGAAAGTGATAAAATTATACAATATGTAAATAATATAGCCAAGCAAACAAAAATACTGGGTATAAATGCAACCATTGAGGCAGCTAGAGCTGGAGAGCATGGAAGAGGGTTCTCCGTGGTAGCAAATGAAGTGCAAAAGCTTGCGGACAGCAGCGAAGGCTTTGCAAAAGAAATAAATAGTATTTTGAAAAAGCTAACGGAAGAAATACAAAATGTAAGAAAAGAAGTAGGTCAATTAGATGAATTATCAAAGCTTCAAGTTGAAGCTACAGAAAATGTCAATTCTGCAGTAGCTGGATTAACAAGTAAAGTAAACTAGGATAGCAAGGCTGTCCTTTTTTTTATAAACTATTGAAATTCATATACTAAGAAATGTAGAATATATGTATACTAGTTATAATGAATTTGGAGGTATTTGTATGAGCGCAATATATAGGCCAATGCATTTAAGTGATGTTGACAAAGTTTGGGATTTATTTGAGACTTTAAAACTGAAGCAGCCTGATTTAAAATTAATACAAATTCCAGACAAAAAAGAGCTGAGAAAATGGCTTAATACAGAAAATGTTTTTTCTTACATTGCAGAAGACAATGAAGAAGTAATTGCAGTGCTAAAGGGAATCAGAGGGAAGGAATCAGGCACAAGACATGCAGTTTATTTGTCTGAAGCAACACATCCCGATTATAGAAATACAGATATTGACTTGGCACTTACCGGCTTTGCATTAGAGGATATGAAGCAGGATGGAGTAAGCTTAGCTAGAGTAAATGTTTTTAGCGATAATATTGTGTCACTAAAAACATTATTAAGCTTGGGATTTACAATATCGGGCACTGTATTTAGACATCACTATAGCGAGAAAATCCAGCAATACGTTGATGATTTTATACTACACAAACTTTTATAGCATCACAAGGGAGGAAATTTGATGAGCATTTATGTAAGAGTTTTTTCATTGGTTGAAGATTATCCATCTCTCAATGCAATATGTGACTGTTTGGCAGAAGAAGGTTTTATATTTTCTACTTCCCCTGGGAAGGATGAGCCTGAATTTTCAACGAATAATTGGAAAAATATTATTTTTCAATATGATGAAGATGGGAATCAAATAGAATTGGAGCGGGATACTAAGGAGTCAGGAGATCATATTTTTGAGGATGAAAAGCAGGAATTTATTGAAGCAGTTGGCCAACTTACTTATAGCAAAGGCTTAAAACAAGCAAAACATATCGTGAAGGAAGCTGTTCAAATATATGCTTTTGAAATAAACCCTGAGATGGGAGAAGAAGGCTGGAATTTTCTTGAATGCATTCTGGACTTTTTATGCGATGCCACCGATGGCTATGTGCAAATTGATGAAGAAGGAATTTATGATAAAGAAGGTCAGCTGTTAGTGGAAATGGATTAGAATTGATAATAAGGTATGATTATGACAGAGTGGCCAAGTAAAGAATTAGATATTTGAAAGAGAATAGCAAGTCAAGATGCGAAATAGGCTAGCATGACGACGAGCTGTTTTTGAAGGTGCCTTATATGAATGGAAATAGTGATATGAATAAGAACAATAAATGGTTAATACTTATAAATGTTGTAATAGGAACTTTTATGGCCACATTGGACGGTAGCATTGTCAATGTGGCCCTACCTTCTATTTCCGCGGGGTTGTACATAGATATCACCACTGTTCAGTGGGTAGTGACCTCGTATCTAATAACCGTCTCTTCTCTTCTTCTAGTTTTTGGAAAGCTTTCTGATATATATGGGAGAAGATTTTTATACGTTTTTGGGTTTGTCATTTTTTCCTTAGGTTCATTGTTTTGCGGAATTTCAAGAAGTATATGGTTTTTAGTAGGGTCTAGAGTTTTACAGGCCATTGGTGCTGCTGTGCTTATGTCTATCAGTCAAGCCATCATATCCGATACATTTCCTAAAGAAGAAAGAGGAAAAGCTTTAGGGATTTCAGGTACAGTGGTAGCATTGGGAAATCTTGCAGGACCAAGTGTAGGAGGAATACTGACTGGAATGTTTGGCTGGAAATCCATTTTTCTTATTAATATCCCTATTGGCATAGCAGGTGCCATCATGAGCCTTAGAGTTTTATCAGATGGTTCTAAAAATAAAACAGAGCAATTTGACTATAAGGGAGCTTTGATGTTTTCTGTTTGCGTAATTTTTATTTTCTCAGGGGCACTCAGAATGTCACTCATCACTCTATTAGCTTCCCTGCCTTTTATTATTATGTTTGTCATGATTGAAAAAAAGCAAGCATCACCTATACTTGATGCCAGTCTTTTCCGTATAAAGCTATTTAGAATGGGTTTAGCATCAGCTTTTCTATCATTTATTGCTTCAAATGCAATCACGATCATCATGCCATTTTATTTGCAAAGTGTCAGAGGGCTGACACCAGCTAGTGCTGGACTGGTGCTTATGAGTTTTCCTCTAGCCATGGGCATATCAGCTCCGATCAGTGGCTATATGTCGGATCGGATAGGCTATAAAGTTCTGACTACAGCTGGACTTTCTATTGCATCATGTGCATATTTGGGACTTTATTTTATAAATACAACTACTAGCTTCATCATTGTATATATACTCCTTATCCTGATGGGAATAGGTTTAGGAATCTTTCAATCTCCTAATAACAGCAGCATAATGTCTTCTGTTCCCAGTAAGTGCTTGGGAGTTGCTGCTAGTGTAAATGCTCTTGGGCGAAACTTGGGAATGGTAAGCGGAATAACTATGGCAATGGCTATATATTCTTTTAAAATGACAAGCCAAGGATTATCGGAAAACCTAGAATTAATAGAAAATGTTCAAGGATTCATCTTAAGTATGAAAGCTATCTATATGGCAGCATTTGTGGTAGCTGTACTTGGTGTTATTATAACGATGTTGAGAATAAAGGAAATAGATCAAATTCAGTAAAATCAGGGTGTCAGCTCTATTATCAGCAAGCAGTTTGTAAAAATCCCAAGAGTAGTCTATAATAACTTGTATAGGCGCTATATTGGGGGTAATTTTTTTGTTTAAAAAGCTGATGAAGAAATATAAAAAGCTTAGAAAAAACGAAAGAAATGCACTGATGTTAACTATTGAAGGAACATTAGCTGCAATCGCACTTAATCTGACAAATCCTTTTTATTCAATGTTTGCACGTCGAATGGGAGCAGGAGATTATCAGATAGGTCTTATTTCGTCACTACCTTCATTGGTAGTCCTTTTTACATTAATCCCAGGCTCTTTGCTTGTTGATAAATGCTTTGATAAAAAGAAAATAGTAGCAAGCTTTATTGCAATTTCAGCTGTTTTATTTGGAACAGTATCATTAACACCTTTGACAGGAAATGTTCGAGTAATCGTATTCATCCTATCCATATCTATCCTTAATTTTCCATATTCATTATATACAATATCCTGGCAAAGCTTTTTTTCTGATGTATTCTCTTTGGGCAATACAAATGCGCCTTATGCCCTTAGAACAAAGGTTTCGACTTTTTTTGGAGTTGTAACTCTGCTTACTGCTGGACTGGTTTTAGCATATATACCTAAAAGTGATATTGGAAGAATACACACCTATCAGGTATTTTATATTTTAGCCTTTTTGCTAACCTTGATCCAAATGAAAATGCTTTTGAATGTAAAAGACTATGAATTGCCAAAGTGCCCAGTTTCAGCGAAGCCTATAGAGGCATTAAAATCAGCCATGAGAGGTTTAAAAAAGAATAAAGGGTTTTCTACATTTATACTATTAGCTTTCTTTTTCCATGTTGCATGGCAGATGGCATGGCCTTTGTTTTTTATATATCAGGTAGATTACCTCTTTGCCAATGAAGCTTGGATAAGCTATTTAAATGTAGCGTATGGGCTTGCTTCCACATTAATGTTTGGATATTGGAGCAAAATGATAGATAAAAAAGGTCCTGTTTTGGTATTGGTTATCGGTGCCATTGGGATGGCACTAAACCCCGTGTTATTGATTATGACAAATAATCTTATTGTTGCACTTGTAATATATGTAGCTTTAGGACTTATGTCTCCAGCATTTTTGCTTGGGCTTTTCCAAAGTCTTTTACAAGTTGTACCTGAAGATGGTAAAACTTTAAATTTAGCAATTTATACAACAGCAATCAATGTTTCAGGGTTTCTTTCGCCGCTTATTGGAGTTGCCATATATAAAATGTCCTCTATATATTTTGCAATGACACTATCCAGCGTTTTGAGGTTCATTGCAGCCTTGTTGTTCTATTTAAACTATAAGCACTTTTCCTCAAATCATAATGCTGTTAAGGCAAATGCTTTGAAAGAAATGAGTTGATGAATATTAAAAGCAATGCAATATAAAAATTTTATACTGCATTGCTTTTAGTATTCATCAATTTTTTTCATTTCTTGGCCTTGATGTTCTATTAAGGCTGAGCCACTAGTCCACTCCATAATATCTGAAGTAAAATCCTCTTTGCTTTCTGGTTCTGTAAGAATAGTCATGAAAACATTTTCTCCAAATTGAGTGTCAAATAGTGTATAACTCTTTTTAGAGAGCTCATGCTGTATTTTGCCCAGATGAGTGTAATCAATGTTTACATGGAAAACTTCGAAGGGTTTCACCATTTGCTTTTTAGCATTTTTGATTACAAGTGCTGCCCCTTCTGTATAGGCTCTGATTAAACCGCCTGCACCTAATAGTATTCCTCCAAAATATCGAGTAACAACTAAAACAATATTTGTTAATTCTTCTTTT
>JAUQXG010000176.1 GCA_030834765.1 Lutispora sp. | reverse complement strand
GAGAAAGAGATAGCGCCGCCCATAAATATGTAGTAGAGGGAGCCGGCTTTGAAGTAACCGCAATACTGGATGAACCGACTGCTGCCAATGCAGTACTGAAAATTCAAAATGGAGTGGTTGTGGATATAGGCGGAGGAACTACAGGACTTTCCATATTTGAAGATGGCAAGGTCATCTATACCGCCGATGAAGCCACAGGAGGCACCCATTTGAGCCTTGTGATTGCAGGAAATTACAAGATCAAATTTGAAGAAGCCGAGGTGATCAAAAAGCAGAAATACAGGGAAAAAGAGATTTATCCTTTGGTGGTGCCCGTGGTTCAGAAAATGGCATCCATCATCAAGCATCATATTAAAAATTATAGGGTAGATGATATTTATCTTGTAGGGGGAACCTGCTGCATGGAAGGGATAGAAGAAATCATAGAAAAAGAAACGGGGATTCCCACCCATAAGCCATATAATCCGCTTCTTGTGACACCTTTAGGAATTGCGATGAATTGTAAAGTCTAATCATTAGGTATAAGGAAGTGAAACTTAGATGGAGTTGAATGAACTGGTTGATCTGATCACAAGGCTGGTCAAAGAAAAGCTGGAAGCATTGGAAGCGGCAGAAAAAGGCAAGACTGAATGTATAAGCCCTTGCGATTCCATGCCGGCAATGAAAGAAAAGGAAAAAGCAGAAGAAGCAAAGAGAGTCATCTTGGATAAAAGAGTCATTACAGAAGCAGATATACAAAGGCTTCCACGACAAGGAATCAAAGAGCTGGTGGTAGGGAAAAAAGCCATTGTAACACCTCTTGCCCAAGATAGCATCAAGACATATAACATAAAGCTCATCAAGGAATGATAAAGCAGAAAGAAGGGAGAACAAAATGCTGATAGGCAAAGTAGTGGGCAATATATGGGCAACAAGAAAAGAGGAAGGGTTAAACGGATTAAAGCTATTGGTGATAAAACCCATAGACTATTATACAGAAGGTGATTTTCCTACTTTGGTTGCAGCAGATTTCATCGGAGCAGGGGTAGGAGAAACCGTATTGGTTGCAACAGGCAGTTCGGCAAGAAAAGTACTGGATAGAGACAGTGCACCAATTGATGCAACCGTTGTGGGGATATTAGATGTGGTAGAAGTTGAGAAAGCATGTCATCAAGCCTAGACCATGAGGTGGTGAAAAGTTTGGATGTACTGAGAAAAATATATGATGCAGGTGTAGTCGGAGCAGGTGGAGCAGGATTTCCTACTCACAAAAAGTTGAATTGCAAGGTGGAATACTTTATTATAAATGGCGCAGAATGCGAACCTCTGCTAAAGGCAGATCAATTCATCATGCAGACTCGAAGCGAAGAGATAGTAAAGGCGGCAGATATCATAGGAAAGCTGCTGGAAGCAGAGCATATTGTCTTTGCGTTAAAAAAGAAATATGTGAAAGAAATCCAGGCACTGAAGGAAGCCATAGAAAAGCAGGGAGTCCGTATGGAGTTTTTTTATATGGAAGGCATTTATCCAGCTGGAGATGAGCAAGTCATTGTTCATGAAGTCACTGGGAGAACTGTACCCCCAGGAGGTATACCTCTTAGTGTAAATACAGTTGTATCAAATGTTACAACCCTTTTTCATGTGTATGAAGCCATGCAGAATAGGCCAGTAACAAGTCGATACATAACAGTGACAGGAGAGGTAAAAAAGCCATCCATACTAAAGGTGCCAATCGGTATATCTCTAGACAACTGCATAGAAGCCGCAGGAGGAGCTGCCATAGAGGATTATAAAGTGATCATGGGCGGACCTATGATGGGGAAATTTGTTGACAAAGAACAAGCTTCCAATACCTTTATCACGAAGACGGATGGTGGAATTATTTTAATCCCAAAAGAGCATTACCTTGTCCAAAAAAATACCATTTCTATAGCACACATGATCAATCAAGCAAAATCAGCATGCATTCAATGCTCCTATTGTACAGATATGTGCCCGAGATATCTGATCGGACATAAGCTAAGACCTCATAGAGTCATGAGAGCCATGGCAGTCAATAACCAAGAGGAAGAAGCGCTGAAGGATGCACTGATTTGCTGTGAATGCGGTATATGCGAGCTTTATGCCTGTCCTATGGGGATTTCACCTAGAAAAATGAATATTCATGTAAAAGGTGTTTTAAGAAGCAAAGGAATAAAGTATACCGATACAGAAATATATACTGGAAATACGCAGATGAAAGACTTTAGGCAAATCCCTTTAGCAAGATTAATTTCCAGAATAGACATGAAGAGATTGGAAAGAGACATTGCATTTGAAGCAATAGAGATAAAGACAGAGGATGTGAGAATCCATCTAAAGCAGCATATAGGAATCAGTGCATCACCTATAGTGGGTATTGGAGATAGGGTCGTAAAAGGTGAGCTTATTGCAAGAGTAGATGAAGAAGCATTAGGAGCTAATATTCATTCAAGCATAGATGGAATGATAGCGGAAGTGAATGCAGATTTTATAAAAATCAAATCTGAATACAGTGGTGTGAATGCTTGAAAAAGGTTATGCCTTTATCAATTTAATTATATGCAGAAACTGCACGATATGCAGCAGATGCAGGAAGGTGTTAAAGATGTATAAGACCATAGGCTTTATTGAGTTTAATAGCATAGCACAGGGAATCGAGGCGGCGGATTTAATGCTAAAGGCGGCTGATGTGGAACTGATTTTTTCAAAGCCTGTATGCCCTGGAAAGTTTATAGTGCTTGTTGCAGGAGATGTGGCGGCAGTAAATGCGGCAGTAGAGGCAGGAACCTGGAAGGGTGTGCAATATGTTGTGGATAAGCTTATCATCTCCAATGTCCATCCTCAGGTTATCCCTGCTATTTGCGGCACGTCAGGAATTGAGGGCATTCATTCCTTAGGAGTTATGGAGTTTTTCAGCATAGCTGGTGCGGTGATTTCTGCAGATGCTGCTGCCAAGTCCGCTTTGGTGCAGTTGATGGAAATCAGGCTGGGAGTAGGCATCGGCGGTAAATCCTTTGTTACATTAACAGGTGATGTAAGTGCAGTAAAAGAGGCTGTTGAAGCGGGTATAACAATAGCCAGAGAAGCAGGTAATTTAATAAACTATGTTGTCATCCCTTCCCCTCGGAAAGAGGTTTTTGCAAATTTATTATAAAATAAGGGGGCAAATCAATGAGTATAAATGAGGTTATTCTATATATCATGGTAATATTCATGACCCTTGGTGCCATAGATAAATGTATCGGAAATAAGTTCGGCTTAGGTGAAAAGTTTGATGAAGGGTTTATTGCAATGGGTTCCTTAGCAATCGCTATGGTAGGGGTTGTCTCACTTGCTCCAGTACTAGCTCAAATTTTAAAACCAATCGTTGTACCGGTTTATACATTCTTAGGTGCTGACCCGGCAATGTTTGCTACAACACTTTTGGCTTGTGATATGGGCGGATACCCCCTAGCACTTGAATTAGCTCAGACAGAGGCAGCTGGAAATTTCGCTGGTCTGATTTTAGGCTCTATGATGGGACCTACCATCGTATTTACAATACCAGTTGCACTTGGAATTATCAATAAAGAAGATCATAAGTTTCTTGCATCGGGTGTTCTTGCAGGCATGATAACGATTCCTATAGGGTGCTTTGTAGGCGGTCTTGTAGCAGGATATGATATAAGAATGATCGTAAGCAACTTAGTACCTATTATCATAGTAGCTATTTTAATTGCCATTGGACTTTGGAGAATACCAAACAAGATGATAAGCGGCTTTAATGCATTTGGTAAAGGTGTTGTGATTGTTATTACAATTGCTACTGCCGCAATCATCATAGAAACCTTGACAGGCTTCGTGGTCATACCTGGAATGGCTCCGATATCAGACGGTATAGCAATCATAGGGTCCATAGCAATTGTACTTTGTGGTGCATTTCCTATGGTTTACTTTATTACAAAGGTGTTTAAAAATCCTTTAATGAAGCTTGGAAAAGCACTGGGAATGAATGATGTTTCAGCTGCTGGTATGGTGGCTACATTAGCAAATAATATTCCAATGTTTGGACTGATGAAGGATATGGATGATAGAGGTAAAGTATTGAATGTAGCATTTGCAGTAAGTGCAGCTTTTGTATTCGGAGATCACCTTGGCTTTACAGCAGGAGTGAATAAGGAAATGATATTCCCTATGATCGTTGGTAAATTAGTGGCAGGTATAACGGCTGTAATGGTTGCAAGTCTTATTGCTCCAAAAGCATCCTTACAAAAATCAAATGATTCTATCAAAGAAGAAATTACCGACACCATGATAGAAGCATAGAGAGGGGTGTATTGGACGTAATGGATATTATAAATAATATGGATGAAAAGCTTGTGGCAGAAATAGTAAAGCGAGTCCTTGAAGAGCAAATGGGCAAAGAGAAAACACCTCAATTAGAAAAGCAAAATGATAGAAGCGGCGTAGTTGCCATAAAAGGAAGTTCTGTGAAGTGCGATGTCTTTGACACTGGAAAGCAAGGAGACAGAGTATATCTAAAGGATATTCTAACCCTTGAGGAAAATAAGAATTTAGCAACAGGCTTTATGGAAATGGACAGCTGTGAATTTGAATGGACTCTAAATTATGACGAAGTGGACTATATAATCGAAGGCACATTAGAAATTAAGATAGAAGGCAGAAAAGTAACAGGTAATGCAGGAGATGTAATCATGATTCCAAAAGGAAGCACCATAAAATTCGCGGCACCTGGATACGTAAAGTTCCTATATGTAACTTATCCAGCGAATTGGGCAGAACAATAACCAGCTTAGGCTCCGGGGTCTTTTGTAAGGCTCCGGAGCTTTTGGGTTCGCGACACCCCGGGTTTTGGGAGGGCGATATTTGTTCGCTCAATTTCAATTGCTTTTGATGTTTTCTAAGCTCGGGTTTTAAGAAAAGCTCAAATAAGCTTCAAACTCGCAGTTATTGTACTGATAAAACTAAGTTTTGCGCCTTAGTAATGGGTTCAGTTATCAAGTGTAACATAATGCTCGAACAGGGAAGCCTATTTGGCTTTTCGAACCACATCAGCCTTTTCGGGGGCTGATGTGGTTTATAACCTTTCGCTAAGAAAACCTTCAAAAGACAATTATATTTCGCTCTACAAATATGCACCCTCCCAAAACCTAGTTCAGTGGCATCCCTAATAGAAAAGCCTCTGGAGAATCAACTCCAGAGAACTTCTAAAATCGAGGGTCAATAAATGTGTTTAGGTGATACACTAGGCAGAATGGGAAGTAATTTTATGTAGTGAAATATTATTGCCTTTTGTAAAATATCTTGGTAAAGGGGACTTAGATAAGTGGAATAGCCTCCAACTGTTTGAGCAGGGTATTCAAGGAAACTAATTAAATCTATAAACTTTGTAAATATATAAGTTGCCTAAAGCCAAAACGATGCGAGTTTTGGAGGCTATTCCAACGTTCTTAGTCCCCGAACCTTAGAGATTTACAAAAGCAATTGAGATTGAACGTATAAAATTCTTCCCATTCTGCCAGGCTTGCTAACTAACCCAAGACTCCAAAGCCCGACCCTAAAAACCCCAGAGGCCAGCTTCTATTCTTTAATTTCATATCCTTTACTAGCAAATGCTTCTTTGATTTTGTCCATGCTTATGCCCTTCATGGCGGCTCCTTTTGGTATTGTCATAAATCTTCCTGCAGTATTAAGCATACCAGGCTGAGTGATTTCTTTAAAACCTAGCTCCTGCATGATGATAGCGATTTCAGGATTTTCCTTGCAGAGTTCAAACACAGACTTGCTAAAATCAATAGATTTGTCCATACTTTCATCACCTCATATTTATAAATTGTATTTGCTTAAAACTTTAGCATATATTACATAATATAACAATCAGTATTAATAGCCTGCAAAAAGAAAGTGGCTATGCTATAATAAAGATAATTATTATTTTTAAAACTTAAAAAAGAACAGGAGTGGTTGCATATGTCTTTTTCACCCCTTAATAATTTTATGTTTTCTGCAGTGCCTATTATGGTATTGGCAATGTTCCTAGTTGTGTTTGTTGTGATAAGCTTTTCTATCGGAAGCAAAGTAAAAGAGAATCTTAAAAATAATTCTATGGAAGAGATCACTAAGCCTGCAAGACTTATAGGAAAAAGAACGCATGTCTGGGGCGGACATGGTGATACAGGTGCATCTACTAGCTATTATGTAACCTTTGAAGATGAAAAAGGAGACAGAGCAGAGTTTTCGGTTTCTGATAATTTTTATGGCATGTATACTGAAGGAGACAGAGGTATGTTGACCCATCAAGGTACAAGGTTTTTACATTTCGAAAGAGATAGATTTTAAAGATAAAAATAACATTTTCTTGTATCAAAAAAGGTGCACATTAAAATGGAATCTACTGACAAAGTGTCATTCAATTAAGGCAGGTTAAAACCCTGCCTTTTCGATTTTTATAATGAACATTGCTTAAATTCCAGTGTGTCTATATAATATATAGTATATTGTTCAATTTATATATAAGGGGTCTGATATTGTTGGAGAAAGTTTTTAAAACTGATGATATATATGAGATATTAAAAAGAAGAGTAGTTACTTTAGAATATGTACCAGGACTGGTGCTGAATGAAGAGGATGTTGCAAATGAATTTAACATAAGCAGAACACCAGTGAGAAAAATAATGCAGCAGCTTCATTCAGATAAACTACTTCATATCATACCTAGATATGGTGCCCAAGTGACACCAATTGATTTTAAATATATGAAATCGGTTTTTGAGGTTACAAGGCAGATGGATCCATTTGCAGTTAGGCTGGCAATAGATAGAATCAATAGCAAGCAGATTGAGGAACTTGAGCAGATTGTAGATAGGCTAAATAGCTATGATATAGAAAAGGACTATCAGAAGGCCATAAATGATGATGAAAACTTTCATAGCATAGTTTTGGCTAGCAGCGGAAATGCTTGTCTTAAAGAGATACTTAAAGGGCTTCACCTTCATACAGAAAGACTTTGGCATTATTCTGAGAATTATATAGATCAAATGGATATTTTTACAACAACATTAGGGAAAGTGCTAGATTCAATAAAGGCAAAGAATACAGATAAGGCTGAAATATATGCAAGGGAACACATTGATGCTTTTGTAGAAAAAATTAGAAAAGAAATGCTGTAAATAATAGACAAAACTGAAATCAGTAGATATAAAAACTGATTTCAGTTTTTTGTTTTTTGAAAGATATTTCTATAGATTTTTTAAATGCCAGAAGGATTTTCTATTTATATGTCTAATAGTACAATTATAAAACATATAATGTACTGAATGTATTTCAGTGAAGGATGAAAGATAAGCTAAAGATTATTTGATTTATGAGAGGAGGGTTACATTGAATAGCTTTATTATTACAAATAACCTAAGAGTAAAAGGAAACTATCAAAATTCAATTTTTATTCAAGGCACATTTGAAGATGTTTTAATAAAGGCTAGAGATATGGCTCATGAAGGATATGAAATAATCAGCCATCCAATAGGTGCCAGCATCAGGATGCTATATTCCCCCTATTGTTCCATAATCATTGGCGAGCAAAAAGACAAGATAAACCCATATCATATCGAGACCATAGAAAATAGTATAATGAGCTACCGGAACATCATGGCAAACAGGGATGTTGATATAAAAAATGCAGAAGATTATTCCCTCGTAGATCAGGAGCTTCTAAAAGCTTCTATAAAAGCTTATGAAGAGAGTATGAAAATAATAAATTAAAATTATTTGGAGGTGACCTTTTTGAAACTAGAGCTTAGAAGAATACATATCAAGGATTTGCAGTTTGGAGAAAAGACTGAAGTTCGCAATGGTATTTTGACAGTAAACTGTGAGGCTTTGATAGCAAAGCTTATGGAGGACAACAAAATAAAAGATGTAAAACTAGACATTGCAAGACCAGGAGAAAAGACGAGAATCATTCCCGTAAAAGATGTAATTGAGCCTAGAGTAAAAATTGAGGGCACAGGAAATGGATTCCCTGGAGTATCTACTAAAATGGTTCAGCTCGGAGACGGCAAGGTTAATGTGCTTTATGGAGCAGCAATCGTTACAGTTGGCGATATTGTAGGATTTCAAGAGGGCATAATCGATATGTGGGGAGAAGGTGCTAAATGGACACCATTTTCAAGCACATATAATTTAGTTCTTGATATCACTCCTACAGATGGGTTGGATCCCCATAGTCATGAAGCAGCACTTAGACTTGCAGGACTTAAGGCATCAGAGTTTTTAGGGGAAGCAGGAAGAGAAATAGAGCCAAATGAAATATTGACTTATGAGATGGGTAATATTGCAAGTGAAACATCATTGTATCCTAATCTTCCTAAGGTTGTATATGTAGAAATGCTGATATCACAAGGGCTTTTGCATGATGGATATATTTATGGTATTAACAGTCAACTGATACTTCCAACTTTGATACATCCAAATGAAGAACTTGACGGCGCTGTAATAAGCGGTAACTGTGTAGCTGCATGCGATAAGATTACAACTTATCAGCATCAAAACAATGCAGCAATTTTGGATTTATATGCACAGCATGGAAAAACAATAAATTTTCTCGGAGTAATATTGACACCAGAGCTTACTACACTAGAAGGCAAATTCAGAACCTGCGACTATACGGCGAAACTTTGTAAAATGCTTGGAGCAGATGGGGTTATCGTATCTGAGGAAGGATACGGAAATCCTGATTCTGATCTATTAATGATATGCAAACGACTGGAAAGTGCAGGAATAAAGACGGTGTTGATAACGGATGAATGCTCAGGCAGAGACGGTATGTCCCAGCCATTGGCAGATACAACAGGTGAAGCAGTTGCTGTGGTGTCAGCAGGAAATG
>JAUQXG010000175.1 GCA_030834765.1 Lutispora sp. | reverse complement strand
TTAGTTAGAAGCTTTTTGTATTACAATAAATATAATGTTACCCGACGAATTCCAATGATAAAATGGTGCAAAAACAAGTAATATAAAATATGGGTGGGGGATGAGCTTTATGGCTGCGAAGATATTGATAGTTGATGATAGCAAATTTAACATCAAGGTTTTGACAGATATTTTAGTAGATGAGGGTTATGAAATAGTGTCTTTAGAAAATAGCACAGAGGTTCTTGAAACAGTGCACGCCATTAAGCCAGATATAATTATACTTGATGTTATAATGCCAGGTATTGACGGTTTCCAGGTGTGTAAAAGCCTCAAGGGAGATTTTGAAATAAAGGATATACCTATCATTATGTTGACTGCAAAGTCAAAAGGCAGTGATATAAAGAAAGCACTAGAACTTGGAGCCTTCGACTATATGAAGAAACCTATAGATGAAGTAGAGGTTATAGCAAGAGTTCAATCTGCATTGCGCTATAAGCATAAGTTGGATGAGCTAAAAGAAATGGCAATGAAAGATGGATTAACAGGGCTTTATAATCATGCTTTGCTTATTGAATTGTTTGAAAAAGAATATATAAAACAACGGAGAGATGCGAGCTGTCTTGCTTTTGCAATGCTTGATATTGACTATTTCAAGAAAGTAAATGATACCTATGGTCACATGGTAGGAGATGTGATTTTGAAGCAACTGGCAGGAATACTTACAGAATCAGTAAGGAGAAGTGACATAGTAGGAAGATACGGAGGAGAAGAGTTTAGCATCGTAATACCGGAAGCTACATCAGATGATGTTTTCCAATTATGTGAAAGAATCAGAAAGAGTGTTGAAAACTACTCCTTTTATGCAGATGATAAAGTAATAAAGATTACAGTTAGCATAGGGATATACTTTAAAGGCTTTAATGATGAAATCAGCCATATTGATATGATAAAGAAAGCAGATGAAAAGCTGTACAAAGCAAAAAGAGATGGCAGAAACAGAGTTGAGATCAATTAATTAAGACAAAATGCATAGTAAATAGAATTATTAGTTAAATTATATATGAATATATTTTTAGATGATGTATACTATTAATAGATAAATATTGTTGAAAGGGTGATACATATGATGCAAAAAGAATTAGATGTTATTAAGAAGGCTATTATAAACGAAGTTGAAGGTAATGAATTTTATAAAATGGCAGCAGCTCAAGCAAAGACTTCTGAGGCAAAGGAAGCGTTTATGCAATTAGCAAAAGAAGAAGAGATCCATATAAATTGGCTGAAGGAAGCATTTCAGAAGATAGAACAAAATCAGCAGGATACCTATGAATTCGCTTTCGAAAAATTTGAGCAGTTTAGGGACGATAATTCACCAGGTATTTTTAGAAAAGGTGTGAAAGAGCTGGATACCTCATCTTTATCCGTAGCAGTTTATGGAATAGGGATGGAAATGGAAAGGGCATCTGTAGAGTTTTATGAGAAAATGGCCAATGAAACTACAATACCAAAGCTAAAAACACTTTGTCAAAAGCTTGCATTTTGGGAGAAAGTCCATATGAATGAGTTCAAGGCTCAATATGACTTGATGATGGGTGATTGGTGGAATGAGCAGGAATTTGCTCCATTCTAGAAATAAAAAATATAGTATTGTGTAAAGCTGTGTTGGATGTAAATTCGACACAGCTTTGCTATTTTCTCTGGCATTAAGTTATAATAGGATAGAACTATTTATTGAATTTCGCGTCTAATGTAATAAATGTTGTAAGCTAACGGAGGGGAAAGATGAGGAAAGTTATTAAAAGCGGTATCATGGTATTCTTTTTGTG
>JAUQXG010000174.1 GCA_030834765.1 Lutispora sp. | reverse complement strand
TATATCAATTTATGACTTTCCATGAGTCATATGATCCATCAGAACTGCTCTGCCTATCTTGTCCATTCCAAACTTCTGCCTTAATATATCTATAGTTTTTTCCAGCTTTTCTTCTTTTTCTGAAACATTGGATATTTGGGTAGAAGAAAAAAGTGATAGCTGTTCTTCTTCGTTGTCACTTTCAAATTCACTTACGCTTATACCTAAAAGCCTTACTGGCCTAGCAGTATCCCAATTCTTTTTTAATAGACTGATTCCACTATGATAAATATCCTTGGTCAAGCATGTAGGTGCTATTGTAGTTTGTCTGGTAATAGATTTAAAATCTCCATATTTTATTGAGATTTGTATGGTTCTGCATCTTTCTCCACCACTTCTGACTTCTGTGCCAACCTCTTCTGCCAAGTACATAATTACTTTGCATGCCTCTTCAATATCTGTAATATCTCTAGGCAAGGTTGTTGATCGTCCTATAGATTTCACTTTGCTGTGACTATTTTCTGAAACAATGGAGTCATCTATGCCATTGGCTAGACGATAGATCTCATCTCCATATTTGCCAAACTTTTTCACCAAAAATCTTCTGTCATAAGAAGCCAAATCCCCTATCTTCTCTATTCCAAGGGTTAAAAGCTTTGCTTCTGTCTGCTTTCCTATTCCATATAGATTTCTTATAGGCAATGTCCAAAGCTTTTGTTGAATGTCTTTTTTCCATAGCTCCGTTATACCTAACGGTTTTTTCATTTCAGATGCCATCTTAGCTAAAAACTTGTTTTCAGATATTCCAATGGAACACCATAAATCTAATTCGTTTTGAATATCACCCATTATTCTTTTTGCTATATTCACAGGCTCTCCAAAAATTTTCAGGCTCCCCGTCAAATCCATCCATGCCTCGTCGATGCTGTTTTGCTCCACGATTGGAGTATATCTATAAAGTATATCCATAACCGCTTTTGAATTGGTTTCATAAAGTTTTCTATCAGGTGGGATAAAAATAATATTGGGACAAAGCTTTTTTGCTTCATGTAAAATCATGGTTGTCTTTACACCAAACTTTCTAGCTTCATAATTGGCAGCAAGAATAATCCCCGAGCGATATTTAGGATCTCCAGCTACAGCTGCAGGTTTACCTTTTAGCTCGGGGTTTCTAGCCATTTCGCAGCTAACATAAAAAGCATTCATATCAACTAGAAATATTACTCTTCCCATAATGAGTCTCCTGTTTACATTTATCTATGCGGTTTTTGGAATTAGTATTGAACATACGTAAAGATCTGAATCACTTCTAAGAGAGTGTTTTATTCCAGCAGGTACAATAAATGCTTTGCCAACTGATAACGCCTGCTCACTGCCGTCTTCTAGCAAACCATACCCTTCTCCCTTTATACAGTAAAAAATTTCATCTGTTTCAGTATGTCTATGAAAAGGTACTTCTTTTCCTGAATGGATATGATATGCATTTGTTTTTACTAAGCTTTTAAGTATTTGTAAATCCATATTAAACACACTCCTCATCTTTTAAATATTGAACTTTAGAATATAGAAAATAAAAATTATACTGTATTTAGTACATTGTACCATAGAA
>JAUQXG010000173.1 GCA_030834765.1 Lutispora sp. | reverse complement strand
CATATTCCTTTTTGCCAGATCTTCCATCAAGACTGCTACGCCTTCACTGGACTGAGAATCTAAGGCAGAGGTAGGCTCATCGAAGCATATTACCTCTGGCTCCATTGCACAAGCTCTTGCTATTGCCACTCTCTGCTTTTGACCTCCTGATAGCTCAAAGGGATAGGCTGATCTTTTTTCACTTAGTTCTACTATTTCAAGAAGCTCCATTGCCTTATGCTCTGCTTCTTTTCTTGAAATCCCTAATACACTGATTGGCGCTTCTATGATATTTTCTAATACATTCATATGAGGAAATAAATGATAGCTTTGAAATACCATGCCTACTTTTCTTTTGCTGCTTTTTTTATTCTTCTGCATCTCGCTTTTAGAAGTATCTCCAATCCTTATGGAACCACTATCGTATACTTCAAGACCTGCTATGCACCTTAGCAAAGTTGTTTTGCCTGCACCTGATTGACCAATGATCGCAAGTATCTCTCCTCCATTCACATCAAAGCTTATGCCTTTTAGAATCCTCTCTTTTTTAAAGCTTTTTTTTAGATTTATCACTGATATTCCCATAATAATTCTCCTAATTTATAAAAATGATACTATTGGTAATAGGATAGCTTTTTTTCAGCTGCTTCAAAGCTTTTAGTCAATATGGCAGTGAGTATTAAATAAAAAATACCTACAGCCATTAAGGGAATCAGAGAGGCTTCTCTGTTGGAAGCGATTTTGCCTACTCGAAGCAGTTCTCCTAAACCTACTACATAAACTAAAGATGTATCCTTTATCAGTGTGATCACTTCATTTCCTACTGCCGGTAAAATTCTTTTTATCACCTGAGGAAGTATGATTCGAAAAAAGGTTCTTTTAGGGCTTAACCCCAGGCTTTCTGCTGCTTCATACTGCCCCTTGTCTATTGCTTCTATACCTCCTCTGAATATTTCACCGAAATAGGCCCCATAATTCAAAATAAAAGCCATCATAGCAGCAGGGTATCTATCCATTATTATGCCTATATAGGGAAGACCGAAAAATACAAATATCAGCTGTAGCAGAAGGGGAGTTCCCCTCATAATCCATATATATAATTCTATTGCTTTGCTTAAAGGTTTTATCTTTGATAGCCTCATTAACGCTACAGCTATGCCCAATGGAATTGCTGCAATCAATGTTATAACAAAAATCGAAAGTGTCATCCCTAACCCTTCAAACATCTGAATCATGAGGGCATACATATTCATTTTCATTCAAATCTCCCTACTTAACGATATTTTCTCCAAACCATTTTTTTGAAATTTCAGCACATGTGCCATCTTCTCTCATTGCATCCAAGACCTCATCAATCTGTTTTATAAGCTCTGCATCTGTTTTTCTAAAGCCGATTCCATATTCTTCTTTGCCAAAGTCTTCTTCTAGTACATTATATTTTTCTGTGCCTCTTTCTTTCATATAATATCTTGCAAGTATTTCATCCGCCACTACTGCATCTGATCTTCCTGCTTCTAAGTCCATCAGTGCTTCATTATTTGTTTCAAACAATATAAGAGCACTACCCTTCAAGGACTTTAAAACATCAACTTCTTTGCTCACTGCATCAACGGAGCTTGAGCCATTTTGAGCTGCAACCTTTTTGCCTGCTAAATCTGCTTTTGTCTTTATCCCTGAGCCTGACAAAGTTATGATAACCTGCCTGTTCTCAAGATAAGGCTTAGCAAAGGTCACTTTTTCTTTTCTCTCTTCTGTAATTGTATATCCATTCCATATCGCATCAATGTTTCCAGCATTCAGTTCTGTTTCTTTCATAGTCCAGTCTATAGGCTGAAACTTAACTTCAAGTCCTATTCTTTTTCCTACTTCTCTAGCTAACTCTACATCAAAGCCAACCACTTCACCATTTTCATCCTTAAAGCCCATGGGTACAAAGGTATCATCAAAACCAACAATAAAATCTACTTTTCCTTTTGCTTCGTTAGAAGCAGCATCACTGCCTGCCACAGCCTTTGTGCAGCCTGTAAGGTTTAGTGTAATCATAACAATCACCATAGAGATTAACAATAAATTAAATATTCTTTTCATATTTTTTCTCCTTTTCATTTTAATTGTGTCCGTTGCATTACTGCGCATGTAACGCAATTTGAACATAAAAAAACCCGTCTACTAGTAAAATACTAGAAGACGGGAGCATGCTCCGTGGTTCCACTTCTATTCATTGATATCTCACGATATCAACCTCTTCGAGTACGGCAATATTTGCTTATACTCTAGCACGATAACGGGTGCAGGGATTCCGAGACAGTCTACTCCCAAAAGGTTTCGGTGCCTGGCTCAAAGATGTGTTCGAAATACTTTCCATGCCCCTTTCACCAAACGGGTGCTCTCTTTAAAAGAAATTTTATTTCTACTTCTTCTTATCAACGCCTTGTTGGATTATAATATTGTTTTTTAGTTTATATCATAGCTTACTTTTTGTCAACTGATTTGTATAAATTATTTTTTAATTTATACAAATCATCTATGACATTGCTCTTATAGCTCCATCTCTATATTCATTGGAGCTTAACATCAATGGCATATTGCCTAGGTCTATTATGGACCTACAGCCTATAAATCCGCCAGGCTCATAGGGGAATACCCCTGTATCATACATACAGCCTAGTCCTGAAACTTGCTTTATGATTACAACCTTTTTTCTGCCTGGCCTTATGATATCAAAATATTCATGTTTTTCATCGGGCAATGTATGATTCATATCCTTCAAGCAATCCCTTATTCCCTGAACTATTTTATCGCAGGCTTTATGAGCTGCCATAATCCCTGCTCTGGTTCTGCCTTCTCCATCTTTTAATACGACATCCACATGTATGATGATATCCTTTTCTGATGGGGTTCCTCTTCTTCCAAATTGAACTTGTTCTTTTAATATGCCTTCAGAAGAGCCTATATTGGCTGCTTGAAAGCCGCATGTCTCAACTCCAGTGATCATAACTGCCACACCCGTCAAAGCATGGGTAACCCCTTCACCTGCTTCTCCTATCACCTTTGTGGCGATAGGAGAAAAATCCAAAATAGAATTTATAAACATATCATGATTAGCTGGGGGTATGATGTTGATTTTTAAACTTTCGATTCTATGATCTTCTTTTGAAGCCTCACCTTCCATAGCCTTATTTATATATAAAACATCTTTATCTATTTTGTTTTTCTCGCCAAATAAAACTTGATTGATGTAAAAGGTTTTCATACAAAGCTTTCTCAATTTAATTTCATCTTCTGAATGCTCTTTGACTTCTTCCTTTTTTTTCATCTTCAGCTTAAGGATTGCTAGGGCTTTTATAGCATCCATTTCTACTACATTGTTTTCACCTACAACGGTAGTTTCTATACCGGATTGAGTTTTATTAAAATCAATGATGGTATCCATATATTTGTTTGTAACCACAAAGGCTGCCTGATTTCCCACGAAACTCATGCCTACTGTGGGAACCTTTTTCTTGCCTATGGCTTCAATAAGCGAAGTAAAATCTATATGGCTGTTTCCCCAGCTATCTATAGAAACGATAGCCCCGTCGGCTCTCATGGCTTCCACCATGGCTGCTGATCTTTGAGCAACAAACACTTTATCACGGTTTATTTCTGGTGTTCCTTCTACAATGATTCCTAAAAGGTCTATTTCTTTATCTGCTGACACAATCTCCACCAAAGGATCTCTAAAATGATGCAGTGTTGTTTCTTTCGTTGATGGTCCGATTCCCATACTATTCACCTCTGATTATTCCTATTGATTGAAAAAACATCGGACATATGAAGATACATCCGATGCTTTTTCAGGAAGCGTTTATTATTTTATTTTAAACGTTATGTCTGTACTCATAAGGAAGCATAATCATTTCTCCGAAATGCTCCATCTTTGTCATTGCATTCAATGAATCCTTCAATATTGCAGTTTGCATCTCTTTATTATTTGGCTCGCCTGCATTTGAACCAATGGGAACATGTGCTGCCGCAATACGAGGAGCACCTTGTTGTTTTGCAATAGGTGGCAATGCCGCGATGATGATCGTTGCGATCCCCACAGCTTCTACTGCTCTTTGTACAATAGTGGCAGAACGATGGCAAGTTCCGCAGCCTCCTGTAAGTATTGCTATATCTGTCTTTTCTTTTTTAAGAATTTCAGCGATGGCTGGTCCTGATTCTTCTCTGAACTTATCAACATTTCCGCCGCCGCCCATGAAGCCTACAAACACTGGTGATAAGCTTCCTATAAAGCCTTCTTTTACTAATTCACGAAGTCTATCTATTGGGAACATGGCATTCACGTCTTTATTGATATCACTGTTGTCAAAGCCACCATGGCTGCACATCAATTCTGAGGATGGTGTATCGGATGGTATTTCTCTGAATGTATAATCCCCAGCTAAGTTAAAAGGTTTTTGTGTTTTTAGATGTATTCCTCCAGCTGTAAGAAATGCTACTCTGCATTCTTTAAGGGGTTTCGTCAATGGTGCCCAAACCGGTGGTGGTGTTACCGGTGCATAAATCTCTGATTTCATTCCTCTTGCAGTTGTTAAATTCATTTATATATCTCCTCCTACTAGTAATATTTTTATAACACTTTCGCATAACTCATATAGATTTCTACTTCGTCGTTCTCTTCCAGTTTTTTATCTGTAAAAACGGATCTTAATGGCAGGGTGATCAGTCCCATTCTTCCTTTCAGCTCTATTTGCACGCCGATTTCTGTGACTTTTAAGATTTTACCGCGTAAAAGCTTTGGTTCTAATTCAATGTTCATTAAAATCACCTATTTCACTAATTTTTGATTTGCTTGAATCACTGCATTATCCCATTTGCGGTCAGCTGCTTCTATAGGAATGCCTGCCATTTTAGTTTTCAGCATAAGCACTGCACGATCAGCATCTTCAGGGCATATTGTATTTTCTCCCAATATCTCTGATTCAAAGCCGCCTGCATCCTTATTTACCTCTATCATTGCATCCATATATTGATTGCCTACTACCAATTGTCCTTGATAAGCAGCATAGGTGACCCCTACTACATTGATGCCTCTTTTGCCTATTTCTTCAATATTTAAAGCGAAGTCAATGTGATTGTTTCCAAAGCCTTCTGTCGTAACAATAGCCCCTTCTATATTCATGGTTCCTGCTAATGTTCCTAATCTCTTCGCCACGAAGGTTTTTTCATCATTTACTTGTGGGCTTCCTATGAATACTACGCCTACTAGGTTGATCTCTTCATCATTGGCCATTGCTTCAAGCAGTGGCTCTCTGAAATAGTGACGGGTATCTTCCTTTGATGCTGGGCCTATGCAGGTTAACGCATGGATTCCGCCGTCTCTTACTTCATTTGCTGATAATACTACAGGCACGTTTCCAAGGTCAACATTTTGACGTCCGCCTAGTACTCCAGCTGGTTCTGTTGGAAGCATTACATTGTCATGCATAGCTCCTTGACCCATGATTTCTTTTACAAGAACAACACGAGGACGACCATGTCTTACCACTTCATTGCATACTTCTTCTTTAACCGCTTCTGAAGCAGATGCTTTCTTTAATACTTCTCTTATTTCCTGAATAATCACATCGCAAGCTTTATGAGCAGCATAAGGACCTCTTCTTTCCATACCTGTATTGGCTGCTATGGTTACATGCACTCTTACCATGATATCCTTTTGATCTGGGCAGCCAGGTTTTCCATAGGATATTTTTTCATCTAAGTACCCTTCGCAGGAACCAAATTCATGCACTTGCAGACCGTTTTCATCAAGTCCTGTAAGTATAAATACAACATCATTCATGATATTGGTAATTCCATTTCCAAGACCGCCTTCAACTTTAGCTGCGATAGGAATTACATCCATGATGGTATTTGAATATTGATGTCTGTTATCAGGTGTTATAATATCCATTTCAATCTTTTTGGTTAATGGATCGGCCTTGAGTGCTTCCTTGCAAAGAGCTTCTCTTATAACCAATACACCATTCTTAAAGGAAGTTTCTTTACCTAGCTCTACCTTTTTAACAGCGAATTCTCTTCTTTTTAATGTGTTGACAGTTTCATCTTCTATTTTTTCTACTTTTCCAGCAGGAGCTTGTGATGATGCTTTTATAAGACCACTGTTAAGGACTTCAACTGGAAATTCTAGATTTACGCCATTCATTTGGTCAACGCTTAGACGAACGAAGCCGCCGCTAAATGTTGCTTCTTTATTGCCAGATACCTTCTCCACTTTATTACCTCCATTTTCCACATTGCTTTTTTCTTTTTTCTCTTCGATGATCCCCTCTAATAAATCAGCAGTAATAGGAGTCAATCCATCAATATCCTTAAGCAGTTTTGCCCCTATAACCTGACCGATTTTCAGAACATTTTCAGGTATTGTGACAAGGCCTGATTCTTCTAAATCCGGCAGTATAGCTGGATCTTCAAGATCACTTGGGCTTATTACTGTCCCCTTTGTAGTTCGGCAGCAAACAATTGCCGGATCGTTTTTGTGTTGATTAGCAGATTCCTTTGTAATAGACATAGCTTTCCTCCTTTAATTTCATGATTTTTATTTAAAAAAGCATTGCGCTTTATTTAAAACATCTTTACTTTAATCTTCTTATGAGAGAATGGTTTACAGTACGCATAGCATGATCTGTACAGTGATAAATTGGCATTTTAAGCTTGGGAGCCACACACATGACTGTATTTGTGCAATCACTGCAATTGCTGATCAAAAGCACCTCTGCACCATCCTTTTTTAATTTAAGCACCTTTTCAGCTTGTCCTGGACAGTTTCCTGGGTCTTCACATTTGAGGCTTCCTTTTATTTCAACAGCCTGCTTGCATTTTTCAACGCCTGCTATAGATGCTCCCATCTTAGCTGCTATTTCTCTTAATCGCTGTTCATTTGCTCCACAGGCACAGACTAAAAGTCCCATCCTTCTTTTTTCTTTCATAAATGGCATAGTTACGATGATGCCTCCGCTGGTTTTCGTAATAGCTTGGTCAATATCTACGCTGACACCTGTAAAGGGTCCCCCCATGATAATCTCGCCATATTCCCCATCTATGCCGCCAGCTGCTTCAATGAGCTCTCTTACAGTGGTGCCTATAGGAACATCCATAAAAGCTTTAGATTCTATTCCACTTTTTAATTTTCCAACGATGGTTATATTTTTTGATATAACAGGTCTTTTTTGCTCTATTGCTTCTGTTATCCTCGATAAGGTTTCAACATTCAAAACAACAGCATCCGCTGCTGACGGCAGTTGATCTGGTGCAAGGAGTTGTCCCAATACCTCTCGGATGATGGCCCGTTCCTCGCCCATAGGATACATGTCAGGCAGCTCTGCTATTTGAATATTATCTTTTTTTATCACTTTTTGAAGAGCTGCAATGGCCTCTTTATTTTTAGCCTTGATAGCAAATACCCCTCTTTTTGCATTGGAAGCCTCCATCGCATAGCATAAGCCTTTATATATAAGCTCTGGCGCTTCAATAATTTGTTTCATATTATGAACTAATAAAGGTTCGCATTCTACAGCATTGGCTATGACCACTCCGCCATTTAAATGAACATTCAGCTTAACATGGGTAGGAAAGCCTGCTCCCCCCATGCCCACAATACCAGCAGCTTTAATCGTATCAATGATGCTGCCAGTGTTGTCCAAGGATTGAAAGCCCTCTCTCTGAACTTTATCTGCTTCAATGAATATTGCATCTTTGTCTATTTCTTTCACTCTGCCATCAATACTTGAATGAATATTTGCCCCAAGCCCAGATGGTTCTGCAATCAAAGTGCCTTTCCTTACAAAATCTCCTACACTGATCACTGGTTTATTTACAGCACCAATATGCTGTTTTAAAAGTATTTTATATAACTTACTCAACGGATACCCTCCTTAAATATAGAATGCTTTCGTTTTTCATAAATTTATCTGCGGTTCTATTTTGATAAAGTCTTTAAGATAAAGCTAAAATCTTTGTCTTTTTATTATCATATATAGAGCAATTCTTATGCCAACTTATAACCCTTGTGATTAAATATTTTATTTCTTCTAAATCCTTCATAACACTGGCCTGCATCTTTTTTATTTATTTTCCTCCAGTCTTAGACTTCAATAACATGTTCATTATCTGACACTTCTAAAAGTCTTTTATCGTTAAATTATTGACATTCCAATGCTTAATGTATTATTAAAATAAAGTGTCAGTAGGAAGACACTGTATTCCTACTGACACTTTATTTTATATTGATCTATTTTATAATATAGGGTTCCTCTTGGTATGTTAAGAAGCTTAGCTGCTCTGGACTTATTGTTATCTGTTGCTTCAAGGGCTTTTTTTATATTTTCTATCTCTAAAATCTTTATAGCTTCCATTAAATCAAGGGGATATTCCTTATAATTCCTTTTATTTTTTGCCTGTTTCTGTATGTATTCCGGCATAGAGCTTCTCGATATGATATCTTCTTTATTTACAACAATAATGTGTTCTATTATATTTTTAAGTTCTCGAATATTTCCCTTCCATTCATATTCCTTCAATATATTCATTACTTCACTATGAATGATAGGTACAGCCTTGGAATTTTTCTTTGCAAATTCATTCAAGAAGTGATTTACAAAAAGAGGTATATCCTCTTTTCTTTCTCTCAAGGGGGGTAA
>JAUQXG010000172.1 GCA_030834765.1 Lutispora sp. | reverse complement strand
ACAATACACTTAGATAACTATTTTCAAATAGCTGTAGCCCAGTTATAAAATCTCCATAAGAAATATCATTATCAAGCAGTTGCTGTCCCATCATAAAATTTGCAGAGCAGTATTCTTTTGGTTCTCCCTCTGCAAAATACTTAATACAGTTATCTAAAAGATCTTCAATCCCTTTCAACAATATTTTAAAACTTTCAATAGAAGTTACCTGTACAGCTTCAGAGTATAAGCTTATCCAGTTGATTAGCACAATTCCTCTGTTTCTCTTAAATATTTTTGCCATTTCTTTCATCATAAGCTTTTCTCCATATAGAAAAGACAATTGATCCATCATAACTCCCACGTCCTTAAAAAAGTAAAAATACAAATTGCCTTAAAGTATAATTTTTACTGTATTTACAAAATAGAATATTCCACAAAACTATATTTACCTACAAAATTGTATACTTTTCACCAAAGAAAATATACAATTTTCGACAAATGGTCATGGTTATGTCAATGACTATTCATTTGGGTCATTTTAGCAATATATATATTGCTCTATAATAAGTATTATGTTGATATAATCTATAGATTTGGTAGGAATAAGGTATTGAGGAAAAGGCTCAATATTCATTTTCACCGGCTAATTTGGACGGAGGTTTTTCTTTTATGTGTGACTCAATGGAATTTGGTGAATGTCTAAAAAAATTGCTTGCTGCTTTAGATATCAGCGGAAGCAAATTAGCTAAGGCGCTTAATGTAGATCCTTCTCTTATAAGCAAATGGGTTAATTGCAAAAAGATACCTTCTTATGAATCTTCTTATATTGAAAGTATTGCTGAATATATAGAGAAAAGCATTCTCAACTCTTTTCAGGAGTTGAAAATTGATAAGGTTGTTAATAGCATTGCTGAAGCGGAAATTTTGCAAAATAAAGGTATACAAATCAAGGAAAAGATAAAATATGTTTTGTTTCAAACTCAAGGATATTCCATTGAGAATAAGTTAAATGAAAAAATTCCGATTCAAAGTAGTGGAGCTACTAGATTTATCAATAGACCGGAAATTGAGATCCCAGCAAAAAATGATATTAGAAAAAAACTATCAAAAAAGCCTGGCGTGACGTCTCAAATACCATTAACCACCAGTAATTCTCTAATTATAGGCTGCAGAGAAGTACTGTATGCGGCTTTAAGCCTTTTTGAAGAAGCAGCCAAAACATCGCCCTCTTCAAAAGGAACCATTTTTATAACATATAATACCGATATGAGCCTGCTTCCTTTCTTTGATGAGTTTTATTTAAAATGGAGGAAGGCCTTGATAAAGGTATTATCTAATGGGTGGGAAGTCAATGCCTTGATTCGTCTGAATGGCAATTTGGATCGGACACTGAGACTGATAAATGATATACAGGCATATATTGAAGCAGGGAGATTTATGCCATACTATACGAATAAATATGATTCCTTTATGTCTGGCAGAGAGCTTGTAGTGGTTCCTGGAATAGGAGCATTAGAGTTCTTATCTACAAGATTAAATAATCAGCCCGATAGCGCTTTTTACTTTAGAGATAGCGCTGCAATTAATATTTTCATAAAGAATTGTATTCAAATGATGTCTTTTGGAGTGCCTTTGGTGGAAAGGTGTGGATTATGGGAGAATATAGAATATCCAAAGATAATTACCAAGTTCGATGAAATTCCTAGCAATAGATATTTATGGAAGGATGGAGCCAGTTCTTTAAGTATCTCTTTGGATCTTTATCAGAGATATCTCAAAATGAGCAGAAGAAGCAGTGACGAGATAGATAAGCTTACAGAGTATCATAAAAGAAGGCTGGAATCATTTAATTCTATGCTGAAATGCTATAAATATAAAAATATATTTACCAAAGAATCCATTGAAGGCATGGTAAGGCGAGGAAAGTATTCTATCAATGAACTTTATTTAATAGGTAAATATAAGGCCACTCCCTTGGATGTTGTAGATAATCTCAAAAACATGGTGCATTTACTGGAGAAAAATGATAACTATGAAATTGCACTTGTAGATAAAAAGGCATTTCATGATGAGATTAGTCTTCACTGGGTGGTAAAAGAGCAAAAGGAAGTGATCTTTCATATGAAAGATAAAAGAAATTCCTCTGCCTTATACAATAATCCAGAGGATATGCTAAATAGTGTTATAATTAGAGAGCCTGCCATTGTCAAGGCCTTTGAGGAGAAATTCTTAAACATCTGGAATCATATCATTCCCCAAAATAAGGATAAAAGGGAAGTTATTTTGTGGTTAAACAATCAGATTAAAATCCTATCAGAAAGTCATAATATATAAATGTCTATGAAAACTATTTCATTAAGTGCTGGCATAATGATATAATTATAAAAAGATACAAATTTGGGCTTGTGGGAATTATTCCCTAAAAGGCAGATATAATTAATGATGAGTGAGGTAAATTTTATGGCTGTAACAATATTAACAGACAGTACAAGTTACATAGATGAAATGACAAAAAAGGAACTGGATATTGAAGTAGTGTCTCTTGGAATATCCTTTGGAGATGAAGTGATAAAAGAAACAGAGATAGACAATGAAAGCTTTTATACAATGATGAAAGCAAAAGGCATACCTACCTCATCCCAACCAGCTGTTGGTGACATATTCAACACAATGAAAAGAGCTGTGGAAAAAGGACATCAAATATTAGGGGTTTTTATTTCTTCGGATATGAGTGGAACCTACTCTACAGCTCA
>JAUQXG010000171.1 GCA_030834765.1 Lutispora sp. | reverse complement strand
TTTAATAGCCTTATCCTCTAGCAAATTACAGAAGTATATAAAGTCGCTGAAATCAAACCTTCGTGCGAAGAAAAAATTTTTTTCCAGCGATGTTTTATCTGATACTTCTCCATCTCCTTGACTCTTAGACCTATCCTTTATGTAATACACCATTGTATTATACGTCTTGCCTAATATGAACCAAGCCTTTTTTTCATTACTATCAAAATAATCCTTATTCTCATTGAAAAGTTCTGTATAATTTTTATAATCTCTCATTACATCACATCCTCTCTCTAAGCAACCGCATTCATAAAGAAAACTATATATACGATTGATAGTTCTAATTATTCTATACTTTTTATGTTCATCATTCATATAACGTAGTTTATATATATCCATAACTCTTTTAAAAAATAAGTCCCGATCTATGCTTTTACCTTTTAATATTGCATCTGCCAATTTTAGTTTTTCTTTTCCTGATGATTCAGCCTTAGCTATTCCTATCTTTGTTACAGCAATATATTCCAGCACATTGTATAGACGAAGCTCAAATTTCTTCAATGCGTTTGCAACTATGGTAAACCTCGATGGAAGAATGCTTTGAATTTGATGGTATATATAAAATGTCTTTTCTGCATCCTTCTCATAAAAAACCATATCCGTCATAAATTGCGACTTCCCAACCTGTCCTAAAACATCTACTTCATTATCCTTTATCCTGTTTAGTAGTTTTGTGCTTTCAACCATTCCTTCTGGTATATAAAGTTCATATGTCGAAGCTATACTCTTGTCATACTTATGAGGCAAAAACATTACTTTTTTATCTAGCCAATATGTGCTCAGATTATTTTCTATATACTTCTTACCAACTAAGATGTTAGATACACAGTCCGAACAAATAGAAAAGTTTCCATAGACCTCTTTATCGTTAGTAAAAAATCTATAAATAGCTGTATTATAGCCTACTCCTTCTTTACTACATAGATGACATTTATAGACTCCTTCTAATTGTTTAAAAGTTGTACTATACATTTTAAATAAGAATTTTTCTTCAAATAGTTCCTTAGGCGTTTTACCGTTAACTTTTAATATAACAAATGTGTTTTTCTCTTGCTCCTTAAACAAATAGTCTTCTACTATCCCTTTTATTTCATCATGCTTATTCATTACTTCACAAAAACTACATATCCCTTTGATCTTTGACTCTTTATAAAAGTCTAATCTTATACCTCCCCCCAAAAAAGCATTTCCTACTTGGAAAAATAAAGCATCTTTAACAACTTCTTTAGAAAAATCTCTTAACGAAGTCTCTATACCTTCTTCTTTCACATCAATTTCCAGAGTGTATTTAATAGTATCTCCGTTGATTTGTGTGATCATAGTGTCTAGCACTGATATATCTTCACCTTCCGAAATACAGTACTTTCCTATTCCATTTATTAGCTCTAACAATATTACACCTCCTTTTAATTTAATTATTGTTATTTAACATATTATTTAAATAGTATCCCTTTAATTAATAATTGTCAATATCTTCTATAATATTTTTTTGTAAAACTTAACTCATCTATGATAATATAAAGTATGCAGTATAATAAGCTTTGAAACATTATTGTTATTTACCATATTCCACTAAAACAAGGTTTGTAAATCACCTAACACAAATATTTCTATAACAGCAATCCAAACATTTCGCCCTATCTTTAGTAGCAGGGGGATAGTACCCTGCTATTATTCTGTTATAAGAGTTTATATTCTCCAATGAACCATCTATCAAGTCTTGTGTTATATCAATTTCAACAAGTTCATTTCCACCACGACAATAAACTAAAAAAGCTTTATTTACTTTGACATTAAACATTTCTTCTATCATTATGGAATAAAAAATCATCTGTGTCTTATATGTTTTAAAAGTAATCTCTTTATATTCAGCAAATTTATAATCAAGAGGCGCTGCAGTTCCATCTTCTAAAAAGTTTATCTCATCAACCTTACCCTTTATCTTATATTTTTCTGATATTAAAGGAACTTCTATAAGCTTTTTTACTGAACCTATCTTTTTTCTCACATAATCTTTATTGATTTTTTCTTTTCTTTCATGAAGATTTCTCCCCATTTGCACTTTAAACCTTGTTTCTTCATTTTGAGAAATACCAAGGCATTTCATATAATAGATAAACCTGTTACAGTACAGAAACTCTATCATTTCTGATGGCGTAATATAGGTGGTAAAATCATTAAATGAACTTTGAGATGATGTCATCAGTCACCAACTCCTTATCAAATGCCTGTCCTATAAGACCGCATGCTTTAAAATTTGTTTGGCTCATTGGAAATACATAAACAGAATCACTCTCCAAATCAACTAGTGTCTCAAGTCTTAGTTTTAATTCATCAAATTCATTCTCTTCTAAACTTCCTAAAAACACACTTTTTTGTACTCTGTAAAGTCCAACGTTTTTGCATACCTTTATTACTTTTGTTCTTGCCTTATCTTTTGTTATGTCATACATTACCCAGACAAGCATTTAAAGTACCTCCTTTAGGATGCGGTTGGCTATTTGGTGGCAATCATATTGCATTATGTTTTGAAGTTCAATATTTTTACCTCTATATCGTATTTTTGTCTCAAACGCTTTATTTACTGCCTCCATTAGGATTTTCTTGCCATCATCATTAAGATATATCCCCCCCTCTACTGGTCTAAAATGCTCATCTTTAATCTTTTTTCCGCTAAATAATTTAAACACTATTTGATCCATATATACCCTATATGGTTCCACTAAATCATAAACAAGTGACTGTCTGTTATAATTATCTGTATGCATGATACCTATATAAGGATCAAGTCCAGCAATTATGCAGGCTCTCTCTACTTGACTATATAGTACTCCATAGGAATAGTTTAACATGGAATTAAATTCATCTTTCGCCGGATTTTTACTCCTGCCGTTAAATTGATATTTCTCAGGCATCAACTTGCCTAGGACTTGAAAATAAATTCTTCCAGCTGTACCTTCATATCCTTGAATGGTATATCTTGCTTCATCGATGTCATTGAATTTTTCTGTATTTTTCACTTTGCCCTCTTGCTCTTTTATCTTTGCCGAAGCTTCCTGTAGCATGGTCTTTCTTTCTTCATCTCTCCTATTCATCATAAGCTCTTTAAGAAAGTCACTTTGATTCTGAAGTTTTTGTCCTATCCACTCTTTTACTAACTTTAATCCGTATTCATCTTCTTGAAGCTTTAGTTGTTTTCTCCTTATTGTTGAAATGCTTCCAAGTTTTGAATGCCATACTCGCCCATATGGCTGTCCATTATATTTTAGAAATACAATATCTACATTATTTTCTACAGCCAAAAGGATTGCATCTGTTGAGATGGCTGCTGCTGTTGTAATCATTATCTGCTCTACTTTTTTAACCGATATCTCCTGTTTTTGCTCTTGGTTTGATAATAAAAAACATTCTCCATTCTTTTGTATGTATGAGCCTGGCGTATTAATTATAATTTTCATAAAATCGTTGGTTTATTTATACCAACTTCCCTCCCCATTATTATCACTGCTTATTTATATCTTTTAAATACTTCTACAGGAATTACAAATTTCCTCTTAAATTTACATAAAATTCTGATTTCTTTCTTCTTGAATTTTCATATATCACAAAAATTCTCAATAAATTTCATCCTAATAGAATGCTCTTGTTTCTTTTATAGATTTCAAACATAAAATCAAAAATGTCTTTTTTGAAATCTCCTGAATAAACTATAAAAAAGGACAAAGGGAGGATAAGTTGCTTATGTTTAAGAATATATTCATTTTAGCAGCTATCATTTCAAGCATCATTTCTCAGTACAATAACAATTTAACCATATCTGAAACAAGTGCAAATGCCGCTCCTTCCACTGCCACATATGCTACCATCGTGGCAGTAGGAGATATCATGTTTCATGAAAATCAAATCACAAGTGCGTATGATGGAAAAACATATAACTTTGGCTTACCTTTTGAATACATAAAAGAAGAAATCCAATCATCAGACTTATCTATCGGTAACTTTGAAGCTACAGTCAACCCCAATCGTAAATTTTCAGGATATCCTCAATTCAATGCACCTGAACAAACCTTAGCATCGTTGAAAGAATTAGGCTTTGATGTTCTTGTTACCAGCAACAACCACAGCCTAGATACAGGCATAGAAGGGCTTTTAACCACTGTTAAATGTATAAGAAAATTTGGTATGCTGCCTGTGGGTACTGGAGAAAAGGATATGCCAAAGCATGTCATACAAGATATAAACGGTATTAAAATAGGCATATTAGCCTATACCTATGGCACAAATAATATTTTAAGTGGTAAAAAATATGCTGATTACATAAATTTAATAGTCGGTAATAAAATAAAAAGTGAAATTGAAGGCATCAGAAAAAATTGCGATTTTATAATCATTTACCTTCATACTGGAACGGAATACATAAGGACAGTAGAAAAAAGTCAGCCTGACTTCTTCAAGTCCATTGCTGATATGGGTGCAGATTGTGTGCTGGGAAGCCATCCCCACGTAGCTCGAGACTCAGAGACTTATATCGCAAAAGATGGCAGAGAGGTGTTTATAAACTATTCTCTTGGCAATTTCATATCCAATATGGATAAAAGATATACAGATGTAGGTCTTATGATTAAATTAGTAATTAAAAAAGATGCTTCCACAACCCTTTGTTCTGCTGAGGCTATTCCTCTCTACAGGTATAGAGTTGACAACAAGATTTCCGTGCTAAAATGTGAGGATGCACTAAATCTGCCTGATATTAATAATATAAATAAAGAGTATATTAATCAAGTCAATCATGAGCTTTACTACATAAGTATTCCAGCCCAAAAGGAGGGAACAGTAGCAAATGAATAAAAAGATCTATATAGTCGTCTTCATAGTCATGTTATTGCTTTTTCCCATAAATGCCGACTCTAAAAGTCCACTAAAACTTGGTAATAGCGGTGAAAAAGTAATTGAACTGCAAGAGAATCTTAGTAAATTGGGATATATTGATGAGTCATGCATATCAGCTGTTCTTGATGATACAACTGTAGCTGCAGTAAAAAGCTTTCAAAAAGAATATGGAATTGCAGCCGATGGAATGATAAATGCGGAAACTCAAAAAATCCTGGAGATTGCCCTAGTGCAGGATGAAATCATAAAAAATGGAAAGCCTGCAGATAATAATGCTGCGCTTTCTAACCGTGGTGCTATAAGAAGAATGACAACCTTAGCTTCTAAGTATGCAGGAGTCAAATATCTAAGGGGTGGAAGGAGCCCTAAAGGCTTCGACTGTTCAGGTCTAACTCAATTTGTATACGATCAGATGGGTTTGAATATTGAGAGAACTACAAAAGGTCAATTTAATCAAGGAAAACCAGTGACTAAAAGCGACCTGCAGCCTGGAGATTTAGTGTTTTTTAGGAAGACCAAAAGCAATGCAAGCCGAATACACCATGTGGGCATATACCTAGGAGACAACAAATTCGTCCATGCAAGTTCAGGGCATCGCAAAGTAGTCATTGCTAATTTTAGTGAATATTGCGGTTGGAGCAACTATGCAGGCGCTCGGCGATTTGTCATAAATTAAAGAAGATCATTTAAAGGTTATTGATATATTCAATAAAAGGACAAGCACCTATAGATAATCGCAATAGAAAGCAAGGGTTCTTTATATTGTTTGTTTTATCATTGGCTGTTAGACTTATATTGTAAAGATAAAAGTTTAACGTATATATAAATTATAAGGGGGATACCATTATGAGACCAAAGATTATGCAAGATGTAGAAGCATTAAGAGGAATTAATTCAGTAAAAATTAAAGAGGCACATGAAGCCGGGAAAAAAGTAGTGGGCATGTATTGTGTCTTCTCTCCACAAGAAATTGCATTGGCTGCAGATGCAATCACAGTAAGCCTTTGTGGTACAAAGCAAGAGCCTATTGAATTTGCCGAAAAAGAGCTGCCAAGAAACCTGTGTCCATTGATTAAATCAAGCTATGGTTTTGCTATTACTGATAAGTGTCCCTATTTCTATTTTTCAGATGTATTATTGGCTGAAACAACCTGCGATGGCAAAAAGAAAATGTATGAATTAATGGCAAAATTAAAACCAATGCATCTGATGAATTTGCCACAAGGCGCGCAAGGCGAAGAGGCCTTAGCATTTTGGAAAAACGAAATGATAAGATTTAAAGACTTTTTAGAAAAACAATTTGGTGTTGAAATTACAGAGGAAAAATTAAAAGAAGCCATCAAGCTAATGAACAGAGAAAGAAGTGCTATGAAAAGGCTTCATAAGCTTAACGCCCACAAGCCAGCACCTTTATCTGGTATGGATATGATGCTTGCACAATGGCTAAAAGGCTTTAATGTAGATAAAGAAGCCGGAATCGCATTGGTCGAAGGTTTAATAACAGAAGTAGAAGAACAAATGGAAAAAGGCATTTATGCTTTTGATGAAAAAGCACCAAGAATTTTGCTAACAGGCTGTCCTATAGGCAGTGGTTCAGAAAAAGTGTTAAGAATATTAGAAGAATCCGGTGCCAGCGTAGTTGCTTTTGAGAACTGTACTGGTTACAAGGGCCTTGATGTGATGGTTGATGAAAATAAAGAGCCTATCACTGCCCTGGCAGAAAAATATTTATCCACTCCATGCTCCTGTATGACACCAAATAATGGCAGATTGGACTTATTAAGAAGACTGTCTGAGGAATATCAGGTTGATGGTGTGGTAGATTTGACTTGGCAAGCCTGTCATACATATAATATAGAGTCCTTTACAGTTAAAAACTATGTGAAAGATACGCTGAATTTACCTTTTATCCAAATTGAAACTGATTATTCAGATTCTGACGAAGGGCAAATCAGAGTAAGAGTAGAAGCTTTCGTAGAAACAATAAAATAATAAAAAGGGCTCGAAAGAGCTCTTTTTTTCTGGTAATATGGACTGGAAGGAAGTGATGGGTTGAAATGTATAGTGTTGGAATAGATGTTGGTTCCGTCGCAGCAAAAGCTGTCATATTTGATGGCAAAAAAATAGTTGCAAAGGATATAATCCCTACAGGCTGGAGCCCAAAGGAATCAGGGCTTTTTTTATATGATAAAATAAAAGATTCTATCCATATAAATGATGATCAAATAAAAGCTATTGTTGGAACTGGATATGGCAGAGTATCATTGCCTTTTATAAGTAAAAAGGTGACTGAAATAACCTGTCACGGCAAAGGTGCTCATTTTATCGATCCAGAAATAAGAACAGTTATTGATATCGGCGGCCAGGATAGCAAAGTAATAAAGATGGATGAAAATGGTCATGTTATAGATTTTTTGATGAATGACAAATGTGCAGCCGGCACAGGGCGATTCTTGCAGGTTATGGCTCACATACTTGAAATAGATGTAGATGACCTTTCAGATATCGCAAAAGGCGCAGCTCCTGAGAACATAAACAGTATGTGCACAGTATTTGCAGAATCTGAGGTAATAAGTCTGATGGCAAGCGGTGCATCAAAGGAAAGTATAGCTGCAGGCCTCCTCCAATCCGTATGCAAAAAGACCTATTCCTTGATTAGCAAACTGAACGTAGAGGATAAAGTCTTTTTTTCAGGAGGAGTTTCGAAGAATAGTTTAATAAAAGAGCTTTTAAGCGAAAGACTGGGAAAGGAAATTATTTCATCAGACTTATCACAGTTTCTTGGTGCTATTGGTGCCGCTGTAATAGGTTACGAGAAATAACAAGTGCAGGGAAAATAAAGGACCACTGAAAGAATTGTGTTTTAGTGGCCTTTCTAATTTCTGATTATCATTCTAATATAAATTAAACTATTTACCGACTTCAAGTACAGCTTCAAAAGAAGAGGCACCCCAATTCCTTTCATCATATAAGTAAATATTTTCTAATTAATCTGCTGTAAGAGGAAGCTTATCTACTATTGACAAAGATAATTTTATAGCTTATATTGAGCTGTATATTCTATTGGGACTTTATTCTCTGCACAATAGGGTAAAGAGCCTGTCCTTACGCTTCATATGTTTCACTTAAATTAACAGAATTATAATACAATATAACTTGTATCCTTGTTTTATAAGCTATACAATAATATTATTAGCTTTTCGAGCTTTATTTATGTAATTAATGAAATATAGAAAGTGTAATGGGGGGGATTTTTATGGTAGTTTATGAGAATGAATTTTTTACACTTACTGCTAATAATGATAATGCACTATTTATAACTGTATCTAAAATTGGCTATGAGCTTAGACAATTTAACAGCATCATCATCGATTTGCCAATTATACAGCTGACTAATTTCAACAATCTGAAGAATGCAATTTCTATGATAACCAGTGAGCCTATTCATATAGGTTCTATACGTCCAAGGGTTGAGGTAATCTTGTCAAGTGATGGGCTTGAGGCCTCTATAAAGCTTAATATTTCTGCTCAAGAAATGACAGAAAACAGAATAAATATTTCTTCTGAAATTATAGATGCACTAAATTCAAGGGGCATTACGGAGGGCTTGGAACAGGATATATTCACGAAGCCTATTGCTGTTCAAAATGAAACTCCTGTTGCAAAAGGCGTTCCTCCCATAAATGGTGAAGATGCCAAAATTACATATTACACGCCTTCGAATAAAAAGCCCATTATAAAAGAGGATGGAAGTATTAATTACTATGAGCTTCATCTTATAGACAATGTACAAAAAGGTGAATGGGTAGGAGAAAAAATACCTGCCACCTTGGGGACTCCTGGAAAAACAGTAGATGGAACGCTTATACCTCCACGAAAAGGCAAAGATCTGCTGCTTAAATATGATAGAAAAACCATAGGTGAGTTCATAGAGGGTGACAAGATTGTACTGAGGGCTTTAATAGATGGGGCTATAAAATTTGATAAAGGTAAAATAAAAATAGATACTCATCTTATCATAGATGGTGATGTGGATTATAATACAGGAAATATAGATTTTGAAGGTTATATCACAATACAGGGATCTGTAAATGACACCTTCTCGGTAACCGCAAAAAATGATATATCAATAAATGGACCCATTGGTATAGGTGCTGTAGGAAAAATATTGTCAAAGGAAGGCAGCATATATATAAAAGGTGGAGTCTTCGGTAAGGGTATTGCTCAAATAGAAGCAGCAAATAACGTATATATTAAATACTGCAATGACTGCAAAATAACTGCTGGTGAGGACATAAACATAGGGTTCTATGCTCTTGATAGTGAATTGAATGCTAAAGATATAAATCTTAATCCTGTAAGCGGAAAGATAATCGGCGGTACGATAAATGCAGAAATTAAGGTAACAGCAAGCATGATAGGCAACAGATCAGAAAAGAAAACGCAAATATATGTCAAGGGTTTTGACAGGCTTGCCATAAAGGCTGAGTATGAGAAAGTCCTCCTAAATTACAAGTATTTTCTTGAGGATATAAATAGAGTAAAACGCCAGCTGGAGGTATATGAAAACTTAATGTCTGGTGCTGAATATGCAAATATGGAAGAATATAATGATTATCGCAAAAAATTTGATTACATTATGAACGAGCTAAAAATACTTGACGAATACAGAAAAAAACTGGAGAAGATATTGGGAACCCAGGGTGAAGGAGCTATTGATGTGACAAAGGCAGCCTATCCTGAAACATACATAGAAATAAAGAACCTATCTAAAAGGATAAACTCTGTTGTAAAGGGTACTTTCTACTTTAGCGACAGAGAACTTCATCACGAATAGGGGGAAACATTATGGAAGATAAATATATAAGCAAGCTGTATAGATATGAAGCTCTTTTGCAAGCAGTAGATTTCTTTACTCAAAAGTTCAGTCAAGATCAAATCGCCTTATATGCTCTTGATTTTGCCAATGAAATACTAACTTTAAATTCTTCTGCACTTTTTCTTCTTGATGGTGAAAGCTTCAAGCTTCGAAAAAATAGAAATTATCATATTGAACAGCATGAAATTCCGGACTCTTACAAATTGCAATGCATTGCAACCTTTCTAGGAGATGTCATTCAGTCAGATTTCTATAGATTTTTTAATCCTGGTGACTTGGATGATTTCAATGCAAAGCTTATCATTCCACTGATTATACACGATAAGACCTATGGCTTTATCGTATCAGACGGCAAATCCATAGGGGAACTTGATGAAGATGACATCATCATCGCAAGAACCTTAATGAGGTTAATCGATAATTCCTTGGAGAACAGTAAGATATTTGCCGAGCTGCAAGAAAAAAATATACAGCTTGATCAAAAGGTTTTTAATCTTTTCTCTATCAGCCAAAGCTCCAGGGCTCTTCTCTCTGAGTTAGACCTAGATAATATCTATTCTCTTTCCATAGATATATTCAGTGAGCTTACATCAAGCAAAGTAACCTCCTTTGGGATATATGATGATATAAGAAAAAAAATAATTGTAAAAGCTTATCGACATATATTCAATAGCTCTAAATATTATAAAGAATTTGAGCTTCGAAACACTTCCTATAGCAGCAGCAAAATGATATTTCATTATGAAAAAGACAGAGCAGAGCTCGATAAAATATTTATGAATGTTCATCAGTTTTCAGAGCTTGAAGCCGAATATATCATCTTAATTGTAAAAGACAAAATTCTAGGCTTCGTTACCATTAGCAAGACTGTAAATGATAGGTTGTATGATGAATCTCTCTTCGAGCTGATTGAGTCACTTGCCATATCAACTTATATATCTTTAAACAATGCAATGCATTTCAAGGAAGTCACTCATCAAAAGCAGATCGTAGAACAAAAGCTTAATATTCTTGTTAAGCTCAATAAGCTTATTAAAAATATCAATAGCTGTGAAGATATTGATGAGCTTGCGAATCTAACTATAAGAACGCTAAACATATCCTTTGGCATAAAAAAAGCTATATTTGCTGTCAAAGATCATGACAAAATTATCATGAAAGATTCCGTAGGCTTTTCTACTGCTATAGAATCAATGCAAATAAGCCAAATATGGGATGACATATCAAACAATGGTATATTCTTTAGTTATATAAAAAACAGCTTAGAGGATTATTTTGAAACGCAGCTTATTTCTGATATAGGCGATCATAATTGCCTGGTTATTGCCCCCCTAGTAGTTGATTCTCATAATTATTTTGAAGCCTCAAAAACACTAGGATATCTGATTGTACTTCAAAGCTCAGAAAGTCTAAAGGAAGAAGAAATTCTTCTTATTGATACCATATCAAACAGCATCTCTCCAATCATGGATCATATGCTTACGGTATTAAATATCAAGGCTGAATATATGCTTAACCCAGAACAGGCATTTCTAAAGAGTCTTGATAAATATACGACAAATAAGAAATGCTTTTTTATAGACTTCTTTATATACTATAAAAAAATAGATAAGAAGCCCTTTACACCTATTGATTTAAGTGCTTTTGATATATTAAGCCCCATATCCTTAGACGGATTTTTGTTTATATTTAGTGAACAGAAGCTTGATGACGACAATCTTGATGGATTTATAACAGGAGGAAGCTCCTCGGAAGAAATAATAGAGAAGATAAAGATGCTGTAACTATTGTATTGAAAATATATCTAACAGATTTTATAAAACAACAAACTCCTCATAGCTTTATTTCTATGAGGAGTTTACTATTTTATAATTCTATTTTAGCTACGATAGCGTATTCTTTATGATCAGATTCTTCTTTGATGAAGGTCCATTTACCTGGAATCCCCAAATCTTTAGCCAAGCCTTCCAATGTGTACATCATGATACCTGCATCCACATAATTTCCCTTATTCTGAGGATTAAAGATCGCCAGATATGCCTCCCCATCCTTTAATATAAATCGACAAGGCTGTATATTTTTATAGGAAGGTGCATTTCTTACATAGGCGAATATGTCTGCTACGCCTCTTTGCTCTAATTCCTCGTATTGCGCTTCTTTTCCCCATTCATGCATATATACAATCTCCCCTATAGGAAGTCTTGCTTTATCAGATTCATTGGCTTCAATCACCTTTGTACCATATGGATCTGTTTTATAGGATGAAGAAGTATTTAACACTTTTATTTGAGGCGCTTTTTGTTTTAGTGCCTTCTCATTGGCTTCGCCAAAAGCCAATAAATAATTTATATTACTTTTATCGTGGGTCAATATTTTTGTTTTTGCAGTGGAGGATACATTTCTAACATTTATCCAGCAAGTGCCTAAATCCATTTCAAACAGTTTTTTTACAATGGACTGCATATAATATGCACTTAAAAATTCAGTTTCAGGTTCTTCTTTGGAAATAGAGAGTCCGATATAATGGGGACTTTTAATCATAATGCCGCTATAACCGCCTACGCCCTCTAAATCACTGAATACTTCCTCACCATTTTCAAACATAATAAATGAAAAGCCTTTTTCTCTGCCAATGTTGGCATTTATATCCCCTATGTATGCTTTGATATCCCCAATAACAACGTGTTTTAAACTGTCTTTTTCATAATCTCTCACGGATTGAACATTTGCCAAAAATTCTCTAAAGCTCATAACTTTGCCTCCTTGTTTTACATATCTATTGATTATATATTAGTCTATGCTGCTGTAAATATCAATAATGAATGCAGTAAAATAAAATACCTTGCTGATTTTAAGAACCCACCCTGTGGAATCATTCCTGCAGGGTGGGTTCTATTATCTATTTTTATTTAGTATAACAATTCATAAGGTTCAACATCATTACACAAACTTCTGCTCTTGTAACAAATCCTTTAGGATCTAATATTCCATTTCCTTTACCTTTCATCATTTCTGTACCAATTACCCATTTTACGTTATCTAATGCCCAGTTTGATACTTCTTTACTATCTGCAAAGTCTAATAGGTCCCTTGATTCACTAAGGTCATATCCTTTATATTTTGCATAACGATGAAGAATTGCACAAAGTTCTTCTCTTGTGATGTTTTGCTCGGGTTTAAATGTTCCGTCTCCATAGCCTAAAACGATTCCTTTTTCATTTCCCCAAGCGATAGCTTCTGAATACCACTCTCCAGCTATTACATCATCAAATTCTATTTGTCCATTACCTGCAGGCTTACCTTCAAGTCTGTGAATTATGGTTGTTATCATAGCTCTGCTTGTTTCTAAGTAAGGACTAAATGTATCTTTTGATGTTCCCATCATAAGTCCTTTTTCATAAGCTTTAAGCACTGCATCAAAGAACCAGTCATTTTCAGCTATATCTGTAAATGGATTATGACCGCCTGTACTTGAGTTTGTTTCTGAAGCCTTTATAAATATTACCTTAATTGTGTGTTTGCCTGTTGCATCTTCAAAGGTATATTTTGTAACTGCACCTATGGACTTACCATCAACCAATACATCTGAGATTTCATAGCCTTTATCAGGTGTAATTATGATTGTTTTGTCATCTTGAGAGATTGTTCCGCCCTCCGTTGTATCTGTAGTTATGGTCAGATCACTATAACTGCTACCGCCGCCGGAGTTGTTGTCCTTTGTGTCGTCTTTATCATCTTTTTCATCGCTTCTATCTCTTGTCCAATTTGCAGTTATGGTTGTATCGTTTGCTGGCATGGTAAAGGTTGTGCTTGAGCTATTTGGATTTGCAAAGGTGCCACCCTGGGAGCTTGTCCAACCATTAAAGCTATAGCCGCTTCTTGAACCTGCATTGATAGATACCACATTACCGCTTGCGTATTTACCACTGATCGTATTTCCTGAACCACCATTTAGGTTGATGGTTAAATTATATTTTGTTGCCTCTGTATATGCTATTGCATAGGTGGAGAACTTGTCAGCTTCAAAGGTTAAGGTATGCAGTGTGCTGTTATATGTTGCTGGTAACACTTCTGCTACAGCATTATGAACTCTTACAATAGAGTATGGAGCTTTGTTTTGTAAATCAGCAGGTACATCTACTGTAATCGTAACTTTTTGATCAGTAGGTGGTTGAATTGGCGCATTTGTAATATTATCAGCATTGTTGGCTGCTCCTGTTATCGTTTTCAACAATTTAGCATCAAGGTACATACCAACTATTTCACCTAAAGAAAGCTTACCTTTCACTTTCTCTTTGTCTCCCGCTGGAAGATTGC
>JAUQXG010000170.1 GCA_030834765.1 Lutispora sp. | reverse complement strand
TGTACTGCCTTGAATTTCCTGTCATCTTTTATGCCTCCTCCAGTTTCAAATATGATTTCTCCAAGAGTTGTGCCCATAGGAACTTCTATTAAGCCTGTATTATTTATATTTCCGGTAACTGCAAATGCTTTTGTACCAGGGCTTTTTTCTGTTCCTATGGTTCTAAACCAACTGCTTCCATTATTTATGATTTGTGGTACATTAGCAAAGGTTTCCACATTGTTCAGCACAGTAGGTTTCCCCCAAAGCCCAGCTTCCACTGTCCTAGGTGGTTTCACCCTTGGCATGCCTCTTTCCCCTTCTATAGAAGTGGTAAGCGCACTTCCTTCACCGCAAACAAAAGCTCCTGCACCTTGATTCACATGAATATCAAAATCAAACCCAGAATTCAAAATATTTTTCCCTAACAAGCCGTACTTTCGAGCTTTTTCTATAGCAATATTTAATCTCTTCACTGCTAATGGATATTCAGCTCTGACATATATGTATCCTTCAGAGCTGCCTGTTGCATATCCTGCAATAAGCATACCTTCAATCACTCTATGGGGATCTCCTTCCATGATGCTTCTATCCATGAAAGCCCCTGGATCTCCCTCATCACCATTGCATACTACATATTTTGTTTTGCTGTTTTGTGCTAAAACCTGAGTCCACTTCTTGCCAGCAGGATATCCACCGCCACCTCTGCCTCTCAGATTTGCATCTGATATTTCTCTACAAATATCCTCAGGCTTTATTTTAGAAACAACTTTACAAAAAGCATGATAGCCATCTTTCGCTATATATTCCTTTATTGATTCGGCATCTATTGTACCGCAATGTTCTAATACTAATCTTGTTTGATTTTTATAAAACGGAATAGATTCTTGAGTTTTAAATACTTGTCCTTTATCTGTGTACATTAATCTTTCTACTGCTTCCCCTTTTAAAAGGGTCTTCTCAACAATTTCTTGACAATCATCTATATGAACCTTTAAATAAATATAATTATCAGGTTCTATCCTAATCAAAGGTCCTAATTCACAAAAGCCATGGCATCCACTTTTTTTTACTCCTACTCCTGGTTTTTCTTCTTCAAATTCAATTTCTGCTAGTATTCCCTGCTCTTCAATAAGAGACTTGATCTTTTCATATATTTCTATGGAGCCACTTGCAACACAGCCTGTCCCAGCACAAATCAAAACTTTCTTATGCTGCCTTTCCAATGCTTGTCTGCAAGCTTTAGAAAATTCTTCAAAGTGTGTTTTATTCTGCAATTTCATTTACCGCTTCCTCCTTTAGACCATTTAGTATTTCAACTACAACTTCAGGAGTCATTTTAGCGTAAACCTTATCATTAACAGTAATAACAGGTGCTAATCCACAAGCTCCTAAGCATGAAACAGTTTCTACTGTAAACAACAAATCATCTGTAGTGTGCTTCTTTTCACTTAAGGAAAGCTCTTTTCTTAATGCATCTAATATAGGTATGGATTTTCTTACATGACAGGCAGTTCCATCGCATATTCTTATAATATATTTACCTTTTGGTACTAATGAGAAATTTTCATAGAAAGTAGCTACACTGTATACCTTTGCTGGTGTGATATCCATTGTTGCCGAAATATATTTCAATATTTCTTCTGGCAAGTATCTGTATTCCTTTTGGACCTCCTGCAATATTGCTATTAGTGCTGATTTTCTTTTGTTGTATTTTTTTATAATGTCGTTAACCTTTTCCAATTGATACCTTGTCATTAAATATGCCCCCCACTCAGTAAATTATAGTTATAAGGTATTTTATTACACTCTGTTAAACATTTAACATTATAAGTTGCTTTATAGACAATGTCAACCCAATTACATATATTCCCACTATTCTGTATATATTGATTATTCCAAATTATGAAAGCCTCCCGAAGGAGGCTTTCATGTATCATTATTTATTAATTTTATAGCTTTCCAACTCTGATGATATGATATCTTGTTGATCTGTAAAAAATTCTGATTTTATAAGCCCAATGTCTTTTTTATAATAGAAAATTTGGTACGAGGAACCTTCCTTGAATACTTCCTTTACTGCAATACAATCTTCAAAAGTCCCTGCCGGCACAATTACTTTTTTATTTATGTCCATTATTTCATAATTATTTTCTTCACTTGTCCACTTGCTCCCCACCTTTATTGGTAGCTGGATCATCACAATATTTAAATTTGTTTTTTTATTTAGCACATTCTTATTATTATAATTTTCTGCTTCTCTGTAAGTATTCACTATTTTATCTTTGCTCACCTCATATACATTTGCCATAACTGTGCCGCCATTGCTTATCATGATCTGATACTTATTATCTTTTTGATAAAGTACTTCTTGTGTATAAGCAGCATATTCATTTCCGGTTCCTTTATATTCCCAAAGATTTCCTACTTTCATTGGAAAATATGCCGAAACATCATCTGCCTTTTCTTCCGGTATATTATTCTCTGGATCTGGATCAGGAGTTTGATTTTCTCCGTCATTTATAACAGGTGGCTGAGTTACTACAGGCGGAGTATTTGTTTTTGTTGATGTACATGAGATGCAAAGAATGGACATCACTATGATAAGACTCATTATCATAGTGCTCCTATAAACCTTTTTCATATTATACAACTCCTTATTTCATCATTATTCCTATCTTTTTCATTTATCTATTATAATCTCATTTTATAATATTAATTATTTATTAAGTTTTTTAGAAATATACTAAATAACTATTCAATATGATGTAAATTTCATTAGAATTGTTTCATATAATTGATATTATATTATCAATAAATATAAAATGAATTGGCTTTATATAAAACCAATTCATTTTCTTTGCTATTTTCTGCTAATGATATCCATTGCTTCCTCTAATTTTACTTGGCATTGCTCTCCAGTGCTCATATCTTTAATAGAAACTGTATTTGTATTAATTTCATTTTCCCCTATTGAAATAACAAATGGTATGGAAAGCTTATCTGCATAAGTAAATTTTTTAGCGATCTTCACATCATCAAAATATATCTCACAGGGTATATCTCGTTCTCTCAAGCTGCTTGCTGTCTTTATGGCATAATCCAAATGATTCTCCAGTGGTATTACTAATACCTGAGAAGGTGTTGAAGCTTTGTTTGTATCTATGATAGCTGCTTCTCTAAGTTGATAAAAAAGCCTTGTTAATCCAATTGATATTCCAACTCCTGGTAGTTTCTGAGAAGTATAATATTCGGCTAAGTTATCATATCTTCCCCCTGAACAAACGCTGCCTATACTTGGATAATCATTTAAAATAGTCTCATACACTGTACCAGTATAGTAATCTAACCCTCTGGCAATCGTTAAGTCTATGGAAAAATTTTCCTCAGGAACATTAAAATATCGTATGTAATGAACCACTTTAGATAATTCCTCTAATCCTTCTCTAAAAGTTTCGTTATCAACGTTTAACGCTTTTAGTGACTCTACTACAGAGTCATTGTTTCCTTTTATCTGAATAAATTTTAAAATTGAATCCACAGAGTCATTAGAAATAGTTAGATTCAATAGTTCTTCTTTTACTGCTTCTAATCCCATTTTGTCAATCTTATCTATTGTTCTCAGCACCATAGCCTTATCTTCTACCCCAACCGCTTCAAAAAAACCATTTAATACTTTCCTATTGTTTATATGTATCGTAAAGCTGCTAAATCCTAAATCTCTAAAAGTCTGGTATATTATACTTGGAATCTCCGCATCATTGATAATATTTAAGTTCCCATTCCCAATTATATCAATGTCACACTGATAAAACTCTCTAAATCTTCCTTTTTGATTTCTTTCACCTCTATATACCTTCCCTATGTGATACCTTCTAAAAGGAAAAGTTAAATCAGAAAAATGTTGTGCTACATATCTAGCTAAAGGCACTGTCAAATCAAATCTAAGTGACATGTCCGTCTCGCCTTTTGTAAATCTATATATTTGCTTTTCTGTATCGCCTCCACCTTTAGCCAATAATATTTCGCTTTTTTCGATGATTGGTGTATCTATTGGTATAAATCCAAACTTTTCATAATTTTTTCTTATTGTGTCCATCATCCAGTTAAATAAAATCTGGTCTGATGGCAAGAGTTCCATAAATCCAGGCAATATGGATGGTTTAACTATTTGTTTGCTCATAATTGTTTCCTCCAATCTGTTATCTCCTTATTATAACAACAAATCCATAATAAATGAATATTTTTCAATAAAATCCATAATTATATTAAAAATACTTATTATAATATAATTATAGGTTGGTAATTGCAATATTAAACTTAAATTGGTAGAATAAATATATGCTGGTATAGCTCAGATGGTAGAGCAGCTGATTCGTAATCAGCAGGTCGTCAGTTCAATTCTGATTACCAGCTCCAGATTCTTTTATAAAAATATAAACTTCTCAAAAATTTAGCTGCCGGAAAAACTCCAGCAGCTTTCTTTTTATTGTAACACTTGTCTTAATGCTTGCAAGCTTTGATCATCTCCTACATAATATGATACCTCATTAATATACTTGCAATATCCTTTCAATATGTGATAATCAACATTGTCCTTTAGTTCATATCCTCTTACAAAGTAATCCATCATATCTCCAAAATCCATATTTGTACTTATTTCACTTTTAATTGCTTTATATGCCTTGGGTAAAACAAAAATATTATCTACCTTTAAAAAATTTCTTTGAATATCCTTTAGAAAATTTTGCTGGCGGCCTATTCTTCCAATATCCCCTCTTCCATCGCTTCTATATCTTAAATATCCTAGTGTCTGCACACCACTTAATGTTTGCTTGCCTTCCTTTAATGTAAAATATCTTTTAAACTCCGGATCACTGATTCTTATTTTTTTTGGTATTTGCACATCAAAGCCACCTAGCGCATCAACACCTTTTTCTATGGCTTTAAAATTTACTACCATATAATGATCAATTTTGATATCAAGCAATTTCTCTACTGTCTTTTTACTTAAGTCTACGCCCCCATATGCATATGCAGCATTTATTTTTTGAATTCCTTTTCCTTTTAGTTCCACCAAAGTATCTCTTGGTATAGATATTAAGTTTATTTTGTCATCTTTTATATTTAATACCAGCATCGTATCGCTTCTAGATCTTTCTCCATGTCTAGAATCAATGCCTAATATTAAAATATTTTTAATGCTTTCTTCAACGATAACAGGTTTTATATTTTCTTCCACGACAGCAATACTAGAGCTGTATTTTGAAAAAGTATCTTCATAACCTGCATCTGGCATTATCGTGAATAGTGTAGTGATACAAATAAATAAAGCAATAAAAACAGCAATTGGCTTTCTTCTTTTCACTATAACACCTACTTTTTTAAAACTTTTTACAAAGAATATTAGATGTTGCTTTATTATTGTCTGTAGTTTCAAGAAAAACTTTCAGTTAATTTCTTTTAAAATTGTATTAATTTATCTTTTCATATTTTTATATTTAAAAATATTTTCAAATACAACTTTTGTACCATGTAACCATTTTTTTTGTTGTACATAGTATGTTATTGGGAGTATCAAAACTTCCAATAAAAATAGGAGGTCGTAAATATGGGATTTTGCAATAACAATAATGTGGGTGGCACAAATATTTTAGGTTGCTGTGACAATAGTTTTCTACTATTACTTCTTCTATTCATATTACTTGCTAGCGACTGTGGTGGAGATAATTTCTTCTTTATCATTATCCTAGCTGTAATAGCATTTGGCGGATTTGGTAAAACATTCGGTTTCGGTCTGTAATCTTATTAAAAATGATTAAAGTTAGGATTAGATTGCTTTTGCAGTCTAATCCTTTACTTTTTATGTATAATCCCTTGCATTTACAGTTATTCTATATAGTAGTAATAACATTTAAAAAATTCTTTTCTATATTTTCGTAATTATATACAGGAGGAAATCTGATGAATAAAAAAATGAAAACAATGGATGGAAACGAAGCAGCAGCCTATGCATCCTATGCATTTACCGAGGTAGCTGCAATATTTCCAATAACGCCTTCATCTCCAATGGCTGAAAATGTGGATGAATGGTCAGCTCATGGAATGAAAAATGTTTTTGGACAGCCAGTAAAAATCAGTGAAATGCAATCAGAAGCAGGAGCCGCTGGTGCTGTCCATGGTTCTCTTGCCGCTGGTGCCCTAACCACTACCTATACAGCTTCACAAGGATTATTATTAATGATTCCTAATATGTATAAAATCGCCGGTGAACAATTGCCTTGTGTATTTCATGTAAGTGCACGAGCTATCGCTGCCCATGCTTTATCTATTTTTGGCGACCATCAGGATGTAATGGCTTGCCGTCAAACCGGTTTTGCCATGTTAGCATCCTCTAGTGTTCAAGAAGTTATGGATCTTGCTTCTGTGGCTCACTTATGTGCTATTCAATCAAGCATTCCCTTTATGCATTTCTTTGATGGTTTTAGAACATCCCATGAATATCAAAAAATCGAAATAATAGAACATGAGGCTTTAAAAAAGCTAATAGATTATGAAGCTTTAAAAAAGTTCAAGGATAAGGCTTTAAATCCAGAGCATCCAGTTGCCAGAGGAACAGCACAAAATCCAGATATATACTTTCAGGGAAGAGAATCCTCCAATAAGTTTTATGAAGCAATTCCTGGTATAGTAGAAAAGCACATGGAAGCCATAAAAAAAATTACTGGTCGTGAATACAAGCTTTTCGATTATTATGGTGCAAAGGATGCAAAGAACATTATAGTAGCCATGGGATCTATATGCGATACAATAGAAGAAACTATAGATTACCTCATAGATAAAGGTGAAAGTGTTGGAATGATTAAAGTACATTTATACAGACCTTTTTCAGTAAATCATTTCCTTCATGTGCTTCCAAGTACAGTTGAGAAAATAGCTGTTCTTGATAGAACAAAAGAGCCTGGTGCCATATATGAACCACTGTGCTTGGATATTGTAAATACTTTCTATAAACAAGATAAAAAACCTATTATTGTTGGAGGAAGATATGGTTTGGGCTCAAAGGATACCACTCCTTCACAGATTTTTGCAGTTTTTCATAATTTAAAACAAGAAAATCCCAAAGATCATTTTACAATTGGGATAATAGACGATGTAACGAATACTTCTCTTCCAGAAAGCAGCATGATAGAAACAACCCCTGAAGGAACTGTAAATTGCAAGTTCTGGGGCTTAGGCTCAGATGGTACAGTGGGAGCAAACAAAGTTGCAATCAAAATTATAGGGGATAATACAGACTTGTATGCCCAAGGCTATTTTTCTTATGATAGCAAAAAGTCTGGTGGAACCACTATATCGCACCTACGTTTTGGCAAAAAGCCTATAAAATCACCTTATTTAGTAATTAATGCGGATTACATAGCTTGTCACAACAAATCCTTTATTTATCATTATGATATTTTAAAAGGTTTGAAAAAAAATGGCATCTTCGTTTTAAACTGCCCTTGGTCAATAGAAGAGCTTGATGAAAAACTACCATCCTATATAAAAAGCTATATTGCAGAAAATAATATAAAATTTTATATTATTGATGCTATTTCTATAGCCTCGGAAGTAGGACTAGGCAATAGAATTAACATGGTAATGCAAACAGTATTTTTCAAACTAGCTAATGTAATACCAATTGACGATGCCATAAAATATCTCAAAGACTTAATTGAAGAAACCTATGGAAACAAAGGTAAAAAAATAGTGGATATGAACAATGCAGCTGTCGATTTAAGCATTAGCAAGGTGATACAGGTACAAATACCAGAGCCTTGGAAAAATGTAAAAGCTGAAGAATGCAAAATAAAAGAAGAACCTGATTTCGTCAAAAAAATTCAAAGGCCTATGGCAAGAAATGAAGGCGATGATTTACCTGTCAGCAGTTTCCTAGGAATTGAAGATGGCACCTTCCCTCTTGGTACTACTGCTTATGAAAAAAGAGGGATCGCAGTCATGGTTCCAGAGTGGCAAATTGATAAATGTATACAATGCAATCAATGTGCTTATGTATGTCCTCATGCTACTGTCAGAGCATTCCTATTAGATGAAACGGAAGCCTCAAATGCCCCTGAAACTTTCAAAACAAAGCAAGCTTCTGGTAAAGGCCTTGAAAAGTATCAATATAAAATTCAAATAAGTCCACTGGATTGCACTGGTTGTGGCAATTGTGCTGATATTTGTCCTGCTCCAGGCAAAGCCCTCATTATGAAGGATGCAGAAGAAGAGATACAAATGGAATCTGAAAACTGGGAATACGCTATTAAAATAAAAGAAAAAAACACCACAATGGACCGAGGAACTTTAAAAGGAAGTCAATTTAAAAAACCTTTACTTGAATTCAATGGAGCTTGCCCAGGGTGTGGGGAAACTCCTTATGTAAGACTCCTTACTCAGCTATTTGGTGAGCGAATGATGATAGCAAATGCAACAGGATGCTCCTCCATTTGGGGTGCTAGCGCTCCATCCATTCCTTATACAACCAATGCTGACGGAAAAGGTCCTGCTTGGGCAAATTCTTTATTTGAAGACAATGCAGAGTATGGATATGGTATGCTTCTTGGTATTAAACAAATTAGAGAAAGACTTGCTATGCTTATGGGTGAAGCAATTAAAACTGATTTAGGTGAAGAGTTAAAAGATGCTTTCAATGAATGGATTATTCACATGGAAGATACAGAGAAATCTGTAGATATAAGCAAAAATATAATAAATATGATCGGGTCTATGGATTATAAAAATGATACTTTGCTAAATCAGATTTTTGAAAGAAAAGACTTTTTAATTAAAAAATCAGTTTGGGCAATAGGTGGAGATGGTTGGGCTTATGATATTGGTTTTGGCGGATTAGATCATGTATTAGCTTCTGGTGAAGATATTAATATCTTTGTAGTTGATACAGAAGTATACTCAAACACTGGAGGTCAATCGTCAAAAGCAACCCCTGCATCTGCCGTTGCAAAATTTGCAGCATCAGGAAAAAGAATCAGAAAGAAAGATTTAGGTCTCATGGCTATGAGCTATGGTTATGTATATGTAACCCAAATAGCATTAGGCGCAAATATGAATCAAACCATAAAAGCTATAAAAGAGGCAGAAAGCTATAGAGGTCCTTCATTGATTATCGCCTACGCACCATGCGTAAATCATGGCATTAAATCTGGTATGGGTACTAGTATGGCGGAAATGAAAAAAGCAGTTGATGCTGGATACTGGCATTTGTATAGATATAATCCTATGCTAAAAGATGAAGGGAAAAATCCTTTTACAATGGATTCAAAGGCTCCCCATGCTTCCTTTAAAGATTTTATCCTTGGAGAAATAAGATATTCTTCATTAAAAATTGCTTTCCCTGATATTGCAGAAAAGCTATTTGAAGAATCAGAAAAACATGCTAAAGAAAGACTTGAAAACTACAGGCGACTACAATAATTAAACAAGGTCAGTCTCTTTTGGGGACTGACCTTGTTTCTTTTTTTAACTACTTTTCATTTTCCTCTACCCAATGTTTGCCGTTTTCTGTCTGTATTTCACTTGGTATTGTTACATTGGAAACTTTTTTCATTTCTTCGATATTTGTCAATGCAGCCGTATCCTGTTTTTCGATAGGCAGTTTTAGGTTTCTCTCCTTGCATCTGTTTTTTGTCATCATATCACCTCTTATAAAATATTGTTTTCTATTCACAATAATTTATGAGTGCATATTACAAATTAAAAATCTAGAAAATAATAAATCAAAGATCTAGACTAAAAACATATTTACTAATTATTTTTTTAAGATATCTTGAACTTTGCTTATCAAAGTCTTATTTTAAATGATTGGATTATTGTATTAAAAACCATCTTATAAAAGCTCTTCCAATCTTTCTCTTCTACAAAAAAACTGGCCCTATATATCTTATTATTGTCGCCTTCTATAAGCGCTTCGTATCCTTTATAGTAATTTCCTTCCGCATTCTGTCTGCTATAATCCATTAAATAGCCTATTTTTCTATCAACCATAATCTGACTGACATCATAGTATTTATAATCCACTGCTCCTACAGCAGCCATTTTTGATTCATTTACAAATTGCTCTAGCGGTTTTTTTATATTCCATACTTGAATGAATCCATGAAGTTTAGCATCAGGAGATTTAAAGAAAAGACTATAGACTATTTCTCCGCCCTCAAAAGATTCATTCCAAGTTGTCCAATCCCTAGGCAGCTTAAAACTAAATTTATCATCAAGGACCTTATATTCTTTATATGTCTGCTTAGCAAGTGTTTTCTTTTCACGGTTATCTTTAAATGTCTCAATTGTAGGAACAAATATTGTATTTAGACTTACAAGAATGGCAAAAGCTAAAATGAACACTGAAATAATTACATTTTTTCTTATTATAAGTACTTTCATGCTATACCTCCCTATCACTATTTATATACTTTATTACCTTTAATAAGGAATATGCTAAAAAATTCTTAATTAGAAATAAATTTGTACAACAAATTATTTTTTCTTGTATTATAATATATTTATAACGAGGCGAAAAAATGTCCGCCTCATTAAAATCTTGTTATAAAATCATTGAGGAGGTTATACTTTGAGATATATTGATTTTAGAAGCGATACTGTTACCATGCCAACGAAAGAAATGAGAATGGCAATGTCCGAAGCCCTTGTTGGTGATGATGTTTACGGTGATGATCCTACAATGAACGAACTTCAGGAGTTAGCTGCAAGGACAGTTGGCAAAGAAGCGGCCATATTCGTTACAAGCGGAACTATGGGAAATCAACTTTCTGTCATGACTCATACAAACAGAGGGGAAGAAATCATTGTAGAACAAGATTGTCATATCGTGCAGCATGAGGTTGGAGCTGCAGCTGTTTTATCTGGAGTAAATATAAAAGCTATAAAAGGCGAAAACAGCATAATGAATCCCTCAGATGTGAGAAAAGCTATACGTGAGGATGACATACACTATCCTAAAACAGGTCTTATATGTATAGAAAACGCTTTATCCAATGGTTTAGTAGTTCCATTAAATATTATGAAAGAAATATATACCATAGCAAAGCACCATGACCTTCCTGTACATTTAGATGGAGCTAGAGTTTTTAATGCAGCGACCTATCTAGGAGTTACTGTTGAGGAAATATGTGAATCTACAGATTCTGTAACGTTCTGCTTATCAAAAGGTCTTTGTGCTCCTATTGGTTCAATTCTCGCTGGAAGCAAAGTATTTATTGAGAAAGCAAAGAAAAACAGAAAACTTCTTGGAGGAGGACTAAGACAATCTGGAATATTGGCAGCTGCAGGAATATTGGCAATCAATGATATGTCAAAACGATTACATATAGATCATGAAAATGCTAGATATCTTGCAAAACGACTTACAGAAATCGAAGGTATAAAGCTTGATATATCAAAGGTTCAAATAAATATGGTTTTCTTTAATATTACTGAAACAGGCTTTGACCCTAACTTACTGGTGAAAAAATTGTTTGAAAAAGGAATAAAATCCAATGGAGAAGAAAATGGCCTAATGAGATTTGTGACCAATAATGATGTCTCCAAAGGGGACATAGATTTTACCATTAATTGTATGAAAGAAATAATGAACGAAATTTAATGCTTAAAAAACCACTAATTATTATAGTTTAGATAATAATTAGTGGTTTTTTTATTTTTCCATATAGTTTTTCACATTTCTGATAATGATATCTATGGTTCCATCCCCATTTCGCTTTATTTGAAATTTGTCTTTATTATTATAAGCTTCATTATCGATATATAACTCTATGTCTTTGTCAACTTTAAGTCTTTTTCTTTTAAGCTTTTTTTCCGCCCACTCCCTGTCAATATTTACATCAGTCTCTTTGATTCCCTCACTTGCAAGAGTGCTTTTATATTCTTTTTTGATTTCATCATCATGAAAACTTTCTTCCACCAACTTCTCTATATTTATATGATCTTCATTTCTTAACTTATCAGTGACGGCATTTCTAAATTTTTCTGCTTCATGGGCATTATCTTTAAAAGCTTTTCTAGCAAAATTCTCTGATACATTCTTTATTATTTTAGTATTTTCTCTGCTGTCTCTGACAAATTCACAATTCAAAAATGAGTTTGTAAAATACCCTTCTGATTCCTTGTCTATTAATAGCATATGATAATTATCATTACATGTAGATTCTTTTATAATTGCAACTTTTTGTAGTTTTTGTGCAACAGAAGGTAACCCAGTTTGGCTTTTTGCAATATTTATTGAGATGTCTCCTTCATTATCTTTAATATAGTGTGAATAGCAGCTGTTAAAATCTAGCTTCATTAATGCTAAGAATTTTCCATTCTGAGCTTCTACTAAACATATTGCAAAATCACCTGAGGAGGACATTTCGTCATTGCATATGCATTTATATATATAGTGAGCTATCTTCCTACCATTTTCTAAAAAAAACTCATTGTCTTTTAATATCTCATCACATAAGTCTCTAACAATATTTCTATCGCCGGAAAGTTTAGCTGTTTTAGCATCTTCATCTTTAAAACATTTCAATATATGCTTTTCAAAGTATTCATATACTTCCTCGGATAACTCTACCTCTGCGTTACAATTTATAAATCTATTGTTTTCTTTATCTATAACATTTAATAAAACTTTATGAATTACTAATTCATCTATATTTCTCATCATACCTCTCCCTCGTGGCTTACTTGAAGCTCAAAGATGATTTTATCATAATTTTATAATAAATTCATCAATCTAAAAAAGTAAATATGAAGTAGATTGAAAAAGCATAATTATAATATGGTATTTTTTGCATTATTTTGTTATTATATAGATAATAATGTTGAATTAGATTAGATCGGAGTGATACTATGTCAGAAATTAAAATAATAAGGACATCCGATGCACAGCCCGGTATGGTATTAGCTAATGATATAGCTAATGAAT
>JAUQXG010000012.1 GCA_030834765.1 Lutispora sp. | reverse complement strand
CAGCATCAAAGCAGTTGACGGCATCAGTTTTGGCATAAAAAAAGGGACCGTCAATGTAGTATTGGGACAAAGCGGCGCTGGCAAAACAACTGTGCTCAATTTACTGGGTGGTATGGATTCCCCTACAAAAGGCCGGATTATTGTAGACAATCAAGAAGTTTCTGTAATGACAGAGCATGAACTTACAACCTACAGAAGAAATAAAATAGGCTTTGTTTTTCAGTTTTATAATCTGGTGCCCAATTTAACAGTGTTGGAAAATGTACAGCTAGCTAAGGAAATATGCAGAGATCCATTGGATTCAAAAGAAATGCTGACTAAAGTGGGCCTTCAAAACAGAATGGATAACTTCCCCAGCCAAATATCCGGTGGAGAACAGCAAAGGGTTTCTATCGCAAGAGCCTTGGCAAAAAATCCACAAATTGTATTATGTGACGAGCCCACTGGAGCACTTGATTCAGGCACTGGTCGCATGGTCCTCAAACTAATCCAGAATGCAGCCTGTGATATGGGGAAAACCGTCATTATTGTTACTCATAATATTCTGATTGCAGAGATGGCAGATACCGTGATACATATGAAAGATGGTAAAATCTTTGAAATTAAATACAATGATAATCCCCAAAATGCAGAGGAAATAATATGGTAATAAAAGCACTCCTTATAAAATCTCTACGGGATATGAAAAAATCAAAAGCTCAGTTTATTTCTATTTTGATTATGGCTACCCTTGCAGTAAGCATCGTCACTGGCATCGACTGCATCTGGAAAACAATTGATAACCATTCCAGTACAATATATGCTGCTACCAATATTTCAGATATGTGGGTTAATGTAGTCAACCCCACAGAAAAAGAGCTATGGAGTATTTCCAAAATCAAGGGTGTAGAAAAGGCAGAAAAGCGTTTTGCACTAAATGCCTTATCCAATTTAGAAGGCAGCCCTACCCTACGGGTTTATGCTGTTTCCAACAAAAGCACCTTGGATCAGCCAGAGCTTCTGGAAGGCAGTCTTTCAAGTAGCGGCGGAGCAATACTGGATGAATTCTTTGCAAGAGCTCATGGATTAAAAATAGATGATAATATTGCATTGAAAATAAATAATAAATGGATTCGTTTTCCCATCAAAGGACTGGCTTTAAGCAGTGAACATATTTATTCTGTAAAGGGTACAACGGATACATTTCCGAATCCTAAAAAATACGGCTTTATTATTATAAACGAAAACATGCTAAAGAGCATCTACGGACAAAAGATCTATAACCAAATAAGCATTAAGCTGTCCACCGATGCTGATATTACACAGATAGAAGCCCAGATTGATAAAGCCATCGGTGATAATTTGATCGGGATTGTTGCCAGAGGCGACCATAGCAGTGTCAGCAATATTAACACAAATATTCAGCAGTTCAAAATCCTTGCTGCCGTATTCTCTCTCATGTTTTTCCTTGTAACCGCCTTGATAACGCAAAGTACAATGCTAAGGTTGGTGGAAAACCAGCGAGGCCAGATTGGTATATTAAAAGCCCTTGGATACAGAAAAGGAAGCATTTTGTGGCATTATACCTCCTATGGTGTATATATAGGACTGCTTGGGGCTTTTCTAGGGCTCATTATAGGTCCTAACATTTTCGGCAGAATATTAATCCCCTCCCTTAAATTAAATTTCATCAACTATAGTATTTCAGTAAACTATAGTAATTTTATCATCAGCCTGATTTTGATTCTTCTTTGTACTGGAGGTGTTTCGCTTTATGCTTGCCTTAAGCTGCAGGTAGATTCCCCTTCAATGCTTCTAAGGGATAAGCCGCCAAAGGAAGGTAGTCACATATTCCTCGAATATTTACCGAAAATTTGGAACAGAATGAGATTCAGCCGCAAACTAATTGCACGGAATACATTAAGAAATAAAATGCGCCTGATTATGAGTGTGCTTGGAATTACAGGCTGTACAGCGCTCATTGTAGCAGCATTCACCATAAGTAATATGATCGATGGAATTGCCTTACAGACTTACAATGTTACCTACACATACGATCAGAAAATCCTCCTAGACAGCAAAGCAGATTCCCGCTTGGTGCATAACATGATGCTGGATGGGACTGTTCAGCAGCTGGAAGAGAGTGCAGTTGAAATCATCTCTCCTAATGGAGAGCGAAAAATGAAATTACTGACGGTTAGTCCACAAGAAAGCCCTCTTATCCATCTTACAGATACTGACGGCAATCCTGTGCTGCTGCCCAACAATGGCATTTCTATGACAAGAAAGCTTGCACAGACTCTGAATGTTAAGTTAGGAGACAACATAGAACTAAAGCGAACAGACAAAAGCTATATAAAAGTGCCCCTAAGACAGATTGTATATATAGCCGCTGGCCAGGGTATGTATATGACGGATACCTACTTTGAATCTATTGGAGAGACCTTTAAACCTACTGCAGTCCTTGTAAAGTGGAACCATGGGCCGGACAAGACTTTTCTAAATGGAGATTATGTAGACGAATATGTGGACAGGAGCACTCAGATTGCAGATATTCAATCCACTACAAGAATCGTTTACATTGCAGGGGTAATGCTGATTATAATGGGAGGTATTTTAGCATTTGTTGTTCTTTATAATAGTAGCATTTTGAATTTTTCCGAAAGAATACGCGACCTTACTACTTTGCAGGTTTTGGGATTTTATCAAAATGAAATTCATTCCCTGGTGCTTACAGAAAATATTCTTTCCGTCATATTGGGATTATTTTTCGGTATACCAGTGGGTAAATTACTGGCTGACATCGTGGCAGGAGGCTTGAATGACCAGATGGATTTGATCAGTCATGTATCATTCGTTACTGTAGCTTTATCATTGATCATTACAGTAATTTTTGCGTTGATTATCAATAGCATCGTAGCTAAAAAAATGCAAAATATCGATATGCTTGAGTCTTTAAAGAGTGTAGAATAGCTAAATCGGAGGTATAATTGTGAAAGAGATGTTTTTAAAATATAAAAAAAAGATTCTTATAGGAACCGGTCTCCTCATTGTACTTATAATAATTGGTATAATAAGTTATAGTGTTATACAAGCTGGTCAGGCCAAGAACCTGGACACCGTCCTTTCGACATCAGAACAGGATAATAGCTTAAATTTCTGGGGTGAGGTAAAGTATGACAAGCTTTATGACATAAGTATTGACTTTCCGTCTATCGTGACGGATATTAAAGTTAAGGAAGGCGATCATGTATCCCTGGGACAGGTACTAGTTACACTGGATATGTCGGAACACTTGGGAACAATGGATAAACTTCAGCAGCAGCTTGGAGCAGGGCAAGCAGGGCTTCAAAACATCATAAAAGATACGGTCGCTCTTAAAGCAGATATAGTACAGATACAAAAGGACATATTCACAAAAGCAGAGGAATTAAACAGCGAAACCAATGCAGACCTAAAAATCCTGCAGACTTCGCTGTATTTGGCGAAAAAAGAAGTGGAAAATGCAAAAAGGGATGTAACAAATAACCAAGCCTTATATGATGCAGGAGCAGTTTCTGAAAATACATTGGACCAATACATTGATATATTAGCTCAAAGAGAGAAAGCCCTAACGGATGTTGAGAATAACATAGAAAAAACGAAGCGTGCTTTAGAAAGGGAGCTTGACCAGTTGAGTATATTGTTAAAATCCCAAAATGCCCAGCTAGACGAGATAGAAAGCTCAAACAGTGCAAATATGACAAAGCAAAACAGCAGCGTGGCAGTTTCCCAGATCGATTTAGATATCATGAAAAATAAAAGCGTGAAAGATTATCTAAATACGAATCAGATCATATCATGCATTCAAAACGGCATTGCACAAAATATAGGAGTGATAAACGGCACAAGGCTAGGGGTGCAGAATGCGCCAACAAGAGTGCTTCAGTTGATCGATGCAGATTCTATAGTGGTCAGCACAGAGGTTGACGAGGAATTTATCAAACATGTTATCCTCGGCGAAACAGTTACTATTGTGCCGGTGTCGGACAATAGTATATCCATTCCGGGTACGGTTACTCACATTTCAAATTTGGCTGTAGAGAAGGATGGCAAGCGGATTATAAAGGTACAGGTAAAGCCACAAGACCCTAATAAAGCACTAAAACCTGGCTATAGTGTGGATGTGTATCTTCCTGTAAAGTAGTTTAGTCGGCCATTATAGTAGATGAAATGACTTTGAATTGACTACAAAGGTTTTTAATTTGACTGCAAAAGAGGTGGGATTATGAAAAAAATATTGATTGTAGATGATGACAGGGAAATTGCGCTCCTGATATCAGATGCCCTTACAGATGAAGGATATGAATGCCTCTTGGCATTTAACGGGAAACATGCTTTCAGTTTATTAAAGAATAACTCGGATATTTCATTGATTCTTCTGGACATAATGATGCCAGACATTGATGGGCTGGAGATCTGCAGAAGAATCAGAAATATGGTCTCCTGTCCAATCTTGTTCGTAACAGCCAAAAATCGGACTTATGATGCTATGCTAGGTTTTGAAATGGGAGCTGATGACTATATATCAAAGCCTTTTGTTGTGGAAGAGCTTGTTGCGAGAGTAAAGGCTCATTTGCGCCGTGAAAAGCGAAGCCTTCAGAAAAAGAATAGTTCCATGACTATCGGAAGCATTAGAATAGATCCAGAAAGCTATGAAGTTCATGTAAAAAATAAAGCCGTGGAATTATCTATGAGGGAATTTCAATTGCTGCATTATCTTATTGTAAACGCAGGAAAGGTTGTTTCAAAAGAGCAAATTTTCAGCACAATTTGGGGTACTGACTTTGCAGATATAGGCACTGTAGCAGTGAATATTAAGAATTTAAGAGATAAAATCGACAAAGAAAACCGATACATTAAAACAGTATGGGGTGTGGGATACAAATTTGTAAAACATCCGGAGATAGAAAATGAGTATTAAAATTAAACTTCCCCTCCTTGTTCTTATTGCTTTTCTAATTAATATTCTACTGCTTTATGGGTACTACAACTTTTTTCTTTCCAAAGAAATTTCCCAGTACAACAGCAGAATGCAGGTGCAGCTGCAGACTGAAGTAGACCAAATTTCAAAAGGAATAGATAACCGTCAGGACTTTTCACAGGTATTACAAAATATTTCACAGGCAAAAAAACTGATTATACGGGTTATAGATGAGTCCGGTCTCATGGTCTTCCATGTAGGAAATGATACAGGTGTGAATATGGAGATCAATGCATCCAGCCTGTTTCACAATGATAACCATATTTATTTGCTGAAGGTAACCCAGCCTTTATCTTTAAAGAAAATATCTTCCTATTATGTGGTTTGGAATTTGTTCATAACAGAAATATTCATCATATGCTTTATATTATTATTGATTACAATCATTATTTATTTTAATTATGTAAAACCCATAATATCTTTGCAGAAAAGCATGGAAGGTTACAAAGACGGAATACATCCCCAAAATGTTATACGCAAAGATGAAATAGGACTGTTGCAGAGCAGATTCGTCAAGCTTACAGAAAAAATTGAAAAAGAGAAACAGAAACAGCACCTTATTATTGCTTCTATTTCCCATGATATAAAAACACCTCTTACTTCTATTATGGGCTTCACTGAACGTTTGAAAAAAAATATGCTTCCAGTGGATAAATATGAACAATATATAGATATCATTTATAATAAGTCTGTTTCAATCAACAACTTAATTGAGGAGTTTGATGAGTATTTAAACCTTCACATGCAGAGCGGGCTAAAACAGCAGCGAGTATCGGTGGAGAAATTCTGCGCTATCTTAAAATCAGATTATGAAATGGAACTAACAGAAAGGGGAGTTGTTTTTTCTGTTAACGTTAGCTGTCCCAATGAAATACTTTTCATAGATATTGCAAAGATGAGAAGGGTTTTTGGGAACATTATAAGTAACAGTTTAAAGCACTTCAGCCTGAAGGAACCTTGTGTTGCTGTCTTTTGCTCCAGACAGGGAAATGCAGTGATATTTTCTATTGAAGATAACGGCACAGGTGTTTCAAGGGAGGGGATACAAAAAATATTTGACCCCTTTTATACTTCAGACAAAAGCCGTTCCGTAGCAGGACTAGGTCTATCCATATGCAAGGAAATTGTTGAAGGATGCGGTGGAAAAATATGGGCAGAAAATAATGAGTCCGGAGGAACCTCCATTAAAATATCACTTTCATTACAATCAATGGACAATGAGTATTTTATTTAATCTAATAATATGATAAACTATCAACGAGAACATACATTCTGATAAGAGGAGTATTATTGATGAAAATAGAAGAACGAGCCTATATAGCTGGCATTATTGATGGAGAAGGTAGTATAATGCTAACAAGATTTCATAAAAACCAATTTCCTGCACCTTGTATAAGCATTGCTTCTACTTCTCTTGAATTGCTTGAATTTATTAAAAATGCAATAGGATTGGGTCATATTAATTCTAAAAAAAATTATAATAGAAGGTTCATCACAATATAATAAAAACAGACTAAGAATTAAAATTCCTAGTCTGTCGCTTTTTATGTATGGTGGAGGCGAGGGGAATCGAACCCCTGTCCGAAAGTGTTTCAGTCGCTGTTTCTCCGAGCGCAGTCAGTTGTTTAACATTCCCTCTGCTGTACGCCAGCTGACAGGCTTACAGTTTCAGTAGCTTCATATTACATCAGTTACCTCAAAGCTTTGGTAGTGACGTTCACCACTAAATGACGCCCAATCCCAAGCCGTGGTATTCCTGGGTTGAACGAGCAGCCTTAGGCTGCTAAAACGAAATTATCGTTTGCGTTTAATTAAGTTTTTCCAGCTTTTATCGTGGTCGCTGGGATCACGGCTCGCTACCTCGGCCTCTACTACCCCCGTCGAAACCAGTACGCCCCCATATTTATTATTAATCTTTGTTCCTAAACTCTCTTTCTATATCTCGTTTGGCATCCCGTTCAGCAAGGTCATGACGTTTATCATGAAGCTGCTTTCCTTTTGCTACCGCAAGTTCAATCTTCACACGGCTGCCTTTCAGATAAATGGAGAGCGGAATAAGAGTATAACCTTTTTGTTGTATATATCCTATTAGTTTGTTAATCTCATAGCTGTGCATAAGAAGTTTTCTTTTTCTAAGTGGATCCTTATTAAAGATATTGCCCTTTTCATAAGGATTGACATGCATATTACAAATAAATACTTCACCTTTTTCTACAGTAGCATAACTATCTCTTAGGTTTACACTACCTTGTCTGATAGATTTTACTTCTGTTCCAAAAAGTTCAATACCTGTTTCAAATGCCTGTTCTATAAAATACTCATGTCTAGCTTTTCTATTTTGAGCTAATGTCTTTAGACTGTCATTTGCCATGATTATCCCACCTAGATTTAAACTGTATACTTATTATAACACCTTTATCAGTGCTGTCAATAATTCATTTTACACGATATGGCCTTAAAAATCAATGGTGGCTTATTCCATGGCATTTGCAGTTTGTGCTAGAACAAAGTCTATTGACTTTGATGCTATGTCAACTTTATATACTTTTATTCTTACACTATCTCCAATTTTGAAAATACGCTTTTTTCTTTCTCCAATGAGAAAATGCTGATTTTCATCATATTGATAATAGTCATCTTCCATGTTGCTAACATGAATTAGACCTTCTATTGTATTTTGAAGTTCAACAAACATGCCAAATGACGTGATGTTAGAAATTATACC
>JAUQXG010000011.1 GCA_030834765.1 Lutispora sp. | reverse complement strand
TAAGCACAATTTCCTCTAGCCTAAGTCCTTTAGGCATAGTACTTGCCGGAATATTTATAGATCATTTGCCAGCACATATCATATTTATCGTGTCTGGAATTTACTTTATGATATTCTCGGTATTTGTGTATAAGAGTAATGGGATGCAGGAATATTAGTAATTTCACCATAGACATTAAAGGAAGCAGCTATAAAAAGGATTTTTTCGTTAGTTTATTTTGCAGCATATACTATAGAAATCCTTCAGCCTATGGTATGAAACAATTACTCATAGCTAAGCTTCTTATCTATGAGTAATTGTTTTATAAATAATGCGGTTGCATGCTTTGGGCTACAATTAATAGGAAACAGATTCTGCACCTCGTACATCTAAAATTGTAAGTTTGGACACCCGCAAAGCCACATATTCAAAGCCATCGTCTTCCATTTCTTCTATGGTACCCATCACTTCTATCCAGTCATTAAGCTTAGGGGCATTGCCGTCGTATAAAATTTCAAATCCGGCCGTTCCATCATTTCCGCAACAACCAGGACCATAGCGAATGACATAATAATAAGTTTTGTTTGTTTCTGGGTCCGTATATTCATCATATATACCCTCCAGCTTAATTGTTTTATTTTTATAATCCTCTGGATTTAGATAAATATCGTTGCATTGGGCAATAAACATTTTTTCTTTTATCTCAAAGATGTCTGCATTGTCTTTTGATTCTTGTTCCGGTATAGCGGAATCGGATACACTTTCTGGGGAAGACCCAATATTGCTGGGAAGTGTATCAGAGGGAGCTTGTTTGTTGCTGCATCCAGCAATAAAGATAACAAGAATAAGCAAATGGAGCAATAAAGTTTTTTTCAATGGAACACCTCCTATATCTTTTTTATGAATAGTCCTGCGATGGAGAACAGAATAAATGCCAAAAGGTTTACTGCTACGACACTGGCGCCGGCAGGAATAGATAATGCAAAGGAGATAACAATACCGATAAAAAAGCAGATGATGGATAAAATGGTGGAGCAAATAATAACTCCCTTAAAACTGCCATATACTCGCATAGATGTTAATGCGGGAAAAATAATCAAGCTGGATATGAGCATGGCACCCATCATCCTCATTCCAATTACAATGGTAAGTGCAGTCAAAAGGGCTATCAGCATATTATACCGCTCTGCTTTTGTGCCCGTTGCTTTTGCGAAATTCTCATCAAAGGTAACTGCAAAAATTTTGTTGTAAAATAGTATATATAAGACTAAGACTACAATTCCCATTGCTGCACTAAGGTAAACATCACTTTTACTCATAGCAAGGATACTGCCAAACATATAGTTGCACACATCTGTATTCATTCCAGTTGTAAGAGATATCGTAATGACACCTATGGCTAGAGCACTGCTGGAAATAAGTGCGATGGCAGCATCACCTTTGATTTTGCTGCTTTCGCTAATGCGAAGCAGGAAAAATGCCGCAAGAACTACTACTGGAATGGATACTTGCAGCGGTGCCACATTGAGTGCCATTGCCACGGCAAGAGCACCAAATCCCACATGGGAAAGCCCATCTCCGATCATAGAATAACGCTTCAGCACCAAGCTTACGCCAAGCAAAGCGGCACACAAAGAAACTAAAATGCCCACAACCAATGCGCGGATGATAAATGTGTAAGAAAATAACTCTTTAAGTAAATCAAGCATTTCGAACACCTCCCATCATTTTATGGCAGATGGCGGTATTTAAATATTCCTCTGTTAAACCAAAAAAAACAGATGAGGTTTTCATGTGTAATATTTTGGTTCCATACTGCACAGCACTTTTCATGTCATGAGATACCATGATGATGGTAATCCCTTGTTCTTGGTTTAGTCTATTGATTAAAGTATATAGCTCTGAGGTCATGATAGGGTCAAGGCCTGTGACAGGCTCATCAAGTACCAGCAGCCTTCGGGTGGCACACAGCGCACGAGCTAAAAGCACACGCTGCTGCTGCCCGCCGGATAAATCGCTATAGGATTTCTTTTTTAATTCATCTATTTCCAGCCACTTCATATTCTCATTTGCCATGGTTTTTTCCTTTTTAGAGTAAAACGGCAAAAGTCCACGTCGGTTTAGACAACCAGAAAGAACTACTTCAAATACACTGGCGGGAAAGTCTTTTTGCACCACAGTTTGCTGAGGCAGATATCCTATTTCATTCTGCTCAATGCTGTTAAAAGTAATATGACCGCTCATTGGTTTTAAAAGACCCAGAATACCTTTCATCAGCGTACTTTTACCAGAGCCGTTTTATCCCACAATACACAAATAATCTCCCTGATCTAAGTCAAAGCTAATATTGTCTACTGCAAGGTGGCCATCATATTTCATGGTTACATTTTGGCAGGAAATCAGCTTCATTGGTTAGTTCAACCCCTTTCTCAAGTTCTCTGCGTTTTGTTTCATAAGAGAAAGGTAAGTAACACCTGCTTCAAAGTCATCCTTTGAAACATTATGATAAGAATGAAGCAGCAGCATATCAGCTCCTGTTTCTTCGCTTATAGCCTTTGCAATGTTCTGATTGCTTAATTCTATATAAAAGATATGGGATATATTGTTTTTCTTTACTGTATCGATCAAATAGGCTACCGTGCCTGCGCTGGCTTCTGTTTCTGTGCTGCAGCCATTAAAAGCAGCTCTGTAATCGAGACCAAACTCATCTGCAAAGTAGCGAAAAGGAAAACGATCACCAAAGACTAATAATTTATGTGTGGCATGATCCACAATATTTATCATTTCATAATCAACTTCTTGAATTTGTGAGGCATAAGCTTTCGCATTTTGTTTATATATGTTTGCATTTTTATCGTCAATTTCACAGAGCACATTGGTAATGGCATTTATCATCAAAATAGCGTTTTTAGGAGAAGTCCAAATATGCTCATCGTACTCAACTTCTTCCTCATGACATTCCTGATCCTCATCGTGCTCTTCTGCTTCCATACCTTCAACAGCTTCTTCTTCAACCGCATCAACAGAGTCCATCAATCTAATGATTTTTTTGTTGCTTGTATCCATGGACTCTAATATCGTATTTACCCATGCATCATTTTCTCCACCAATGTAGATAAATACATCAGCCTTTTGAATTTTAATGATATCCCCAGGGGATGGGTCATAGGAATGTGTTTCTCCTCCAGGATTCATCAGCATAGTCAAATTCGCTCTGTTTCCTATAATGGCTCTTGTAAAATCATATTGGGGAAAAATAGTTGCAACAATATTGATTTTATCGTCAGCTTTCATCGTATCCTTAGAAGCTGTATTATCTTCTTGAACGCAACCAACCAAGGCTATCGTTAAAAGCGCAACCCCTAGAATACATAATATTATTTTTTTCATCTATTTAAGCCTCCTAAGCTATTTGCAAAACTTGTTTTAAGCAAAAGTTGAAGGTTTAAATATCAAGTCTAACCTTTAGTCGCACTAGAGTATAGTGTTTTTTATCAGGATTCACTGATAGAAAGGTATAGGACGATAATGCGGTATAAGCAAAAATCGCAAATGGAAATGTATATAGACAAATATTGAGTTTTTTGATGATATCTGCACAGGTTTTTAGCTGGGCACATACTACGCAACCTTCCCCCGTACAATTATGATCTGTATGAAAGATAATAAAACTAACTGAAAAAAGAAGAGTGAAGAGAATGCAGAGAAAAAGGATCATAGCAATAAATCTACCAATGTTAAGATGCTTATTTTTCATTGCTTTTCTCCTCCTTTGTTCTGCATATCATATTGGCCTATTCTGCCACAGTACACGTATTGTAATGGTGTTTTATATTTATTTCTATTTTTCTGGATAAATTCCTCTTGATTCAACGAAAAAATAATAACTATTTTCTTTTTCAAAGGGTTGAGGATGGTGCATAAACATCATGTTATATCAGTAAAAGTTATTGCTCAGGTTTTGAGATTGGCTTTCCAGCCTCAATTAATACTTTGTTACCTATCAGGAAGAAACCCTGAATAAACAGCAGCAATCCGGTTCCTATAAGCATCCATTCTATTTTAATGATGTCGGATAGCGGTCCAAAGACAAGCATCCCTAATGGCATCATAGAACTGGATATCATTCCTAAAACACCGAATACTCTACCGAGAAAATCTGCTTCAACCTTTTCTTGCAATAAAACTGTAGACGGTGTATTGAATATTGGCATAGCGATTCCAACCAAACCCATAAAGATTAAATAGATCCAAAATGTTGGAACAACACCAAGTGCGAAGGTACAAGCTCCGATCATAAAGCTTGATAGTGTCATAGTATGAATCTTGTTTTTGAAACCGCCCCAAGAAACCATGATGATACCACCAAGCATCATACCAACAGAAAAAGTGATCTCAATTGCTGTTAGACGCCAGATATCGCTGCCAAAACTGCGTGTGACCTGTAACGGAGTTAAAAATGCAACAGGCGCAGCTAGGAAAAAGAAGAATGCGCAAAACAAAAAGAATTTCTTAACATAAACATGGTTTCTGATATAAGTGAAGCCTTCACGCATATCGATGAAATAGCTGGTCGTTTGCTTCTCTAAAGCTTTTGCATGAAGGGGAACATGTAAAAATAAAAGCAATGTCAGAACTGCTATAGCTGCCGTAATAACATCTATAAAAAATATTGTTTCAATGGTAGTCATAGTGAGCAGTGCTCCGCTAATCATGGGAGATATGAGCATAACCAGTGATTGTATAGTCCCGTTTGTCGCATTCACCTTAGTAAGTTTATCCTCTGGTACAAGCTGAGGAAGAAAGGCTCCTATAGCGGGTGTTTGAATTCCTGTTCCCAGAGCGCGTACCGCAGACATGACAAAAAGCAGCCATAGGGAATCGTATCCTAGCAAAAACAATATTGCTAAAATAAGTGTTGATATAGCAATCAAGGAATCTGACAGAATAATAAGGGTTTTTCGATTATAGCGATCTGCCCATACTCCAGCAAAGGGAGAAAGAAAAAGGGTAGGCAGGAAACCACAAACAATAGATATGGTCATCATGATTCCTGACTGTGTTTTTAATGTAATATACCACATAATTGAATATTGAACTAGGGATGACCCAAAGAGTGATATGGTTTGGCTAGCTAAAAAGAGTATGATATTCTTTTTCCAATTTTTATTCATATTTGAAATATTCTCTCCAATCGATTTGTTATTGATATCTAGTCTTGGTCTAATTCTTTAGAAATCATGATCGTGACAATTTTAATTCTTTATCCGTATTTGAAAGTATAGCATATGTAGTTAAATTACCATAGCATAAATGATAAGTACATGGTGAAATTTTAATAATATTTGATTATAACCTCATATAACCTTTGTATTCTCTATTGGGCGAACTGAATTTTGAGAATTTATTCCACAAAGTGTTAAATAGTGGTAGAATAATTTCTATAGATATATTTTAATGCCAAAATGGAGGGGGAATTTTATGCTACGGTTTGAGGATTACAAATATGAAAGGCCAGATATGGAAGGACTTGAAAAGCAGTTTGACCAACTTCTAATTAAGTTTCATGAAGCAGATACTGTAGATATACAAAATCATGTAATATGGGAAATAAACCA
>JAUQXG010000169.1 GCA_030834765.1 Lutispora sp. | reverse complement strand
TGGTTTTACAAAAGCCTACATCTGATTTTGTGAATTCAGCTGATAATAATCCTCCATTGGCAGCTGTACCCATGCCAGTACCTGCTATATTTCCGCTTCCAGTGCCTAGATTACTATTTCCAATGGTATTGTTGTTTGGAGCAGTATTCGGATTAGCACTTTGGCCATAATCGCCGCCTGATAAACCTGGTGTATTCGTATTATTTGGTAGTAAATCATTTGTTCTATTGTTTATATCATCCTTATAATTTACTGGATAGTTTGGAACTGTTCTTCTGGCCTGCTGAGTTTGGCAGCCCACAAATAGGACCGAAACCATCGTGATACATAGAAATATAGTTAAATATCGTTTCATTCAATAAGCCCCTTTCAAAAAAATGAATTTGGTTCTCTTTATATTTTGTTTAAAAAATGATAAAAATATAGATGAATTAACATGGCAATTAGATAAAATTCAACATAATATTAGTATTTAAAATAAAAAATGGCAAAAATTGAGGGTCTCATGTATTCCTAATATATTAAAGGTTGACTGAACAATTATTTTTAATATAAACTAAGTACTAGATATTATTTCTACGAAGTAGAATAGAAGTTGAGTGTATTAAATGTAAATAACGTAAGTCATGGATTTGGAGATAGGACCATTTTTACAGATGTATCCTGTAGGTTATTAAAAGGTGAACATGTTGCTCTAATGGGAGCAAATGGAGAAGGAAAATCAACATTTTTAAATATAATTACAGGAAATCTTCAGCCAGATGAAGGCACAGTTGAATGGTCCAACCGTGTGAAAGTTGGATATATGGATCAACACACATCTCTTATGCCAGGTAAAACCATAAGAGATGCCCTAAGAGATGCTTTTAAATATTTGTTTGACATGGAGCAAGAGCTTATTGAAATAGGCGAAAAAATGGCCGAAGCAGATGAAAAAGAACTTCAAAGACTTTTAGACGATATGGGAGACATACAAGACATATTGGATCATAGTGGATTTTATACTATAGATTCAAAAATAAACGAAGTAGCAAACGGTCTTGGGCTAGGAAGTATAGGTCTTGAAAAGGAAGTTCAGGATCTAAGCGGAGGACAAAGAACAAAAGTGCTTTTAGCAAAGCTTCTGCTAGAGAACCCTACCATTTTGATTTTAGATGAGCCTACTAACTACCTGGATGTAGAGCATATAGAGTGGCTTACTAGATATCTTCAAAATTATGAAAATGCTTTTATACTTGTATCCCATGAAATAGGCTTTATCAATGATGTTGTCAATATCATATACCATGTTGTAAATGCTACACTTACCAGATATGTGGGAAATTATGATGAGTTTATGAGGCTTTATGAAGTTTCAAAGCAGCAGCAAAATAATGCATATGAAAGACAGAAGCAGGAGATAGCTGAGCTTGAAGACTTTATTGCAAGAAATAAAGCCAGAATATCTACAAGCAACCGGGCAAAGAGCAGACAGAAAAAGCTGGATAAGATGGATCTCATAGAAAGGCCAAAAGAAAAAATCAAACCAGAATTCAGATTTATTGAGGCGAGAACTCCCAGCAGATATATATTTAATTCGGAAAAGCTAGAGATAGGCTATGAGGAGCCATTGACAAGGCCTTTAGATGTAAAAATTGAAAGAGGTCAAAAAATAGCGCTGCGTGGTTGTAATGGCCTTGGGAAAAGCACTTTGCTAAAAACCATCCTTGGAATCATACCTGCTGTTAGTGGGGCCATTGAACATGGGGATTTTTTAGAAGTGGGCTACTTCGAGCAGGAAGGAGAAAAAAATAATTATAATACTGCTATAGAAGAGGTTTGGAAGGACTATCCATCTTTAACTCAGTATGAGGTAAGAAGAGCTTTAGCGAAATGTGGATTAAAAACCGAGCATATAGAAAGCAAGGTGTGTGTACTCAGTGGAGGAGAGCAAGCAAAGGTAAGATTATGCAAGCTGATGCTTAAACAATGCAACTTCTTGGTACTGGATGAGCCTACAAATCACTTGGATGTAGATGCAAAGGAAGAATTAAAAAAGGCTTTAAAGGAGTTCAAGGGGACTATGCTATTGGTATGCCATGAGCCTGATTTTTATATGGATTGGATCGGTGAAGAATGGAATGTAGAAGATTGGACCAATAAGATTGTGTAGGATTTTCTTAGAGACAAATGATATATTAAAAAATCCTTGACAACTAAATGGGAATATACTAAAATCAATTAAATTAGCAAATTTAAAGCGTTGAATAAGACGAGTAAGTATGCCAAAAGATTACAGAGAGTCGGCTAATCAAAGTTTTCTTTGGAAACATTTGATTATGGTGAGAGTCCGATATTGAAAAGTATACTGAATGGACTTATGAGCGGGAACTGAAATGTAAAGTACGTGACCCGGGCTTCTCCCGTTATAGAGATAGGATATCGATATTTTATCTGTATCTGAAAAAGTGGGTTGTTTAACAACCAATTGAGGTGGCACCGCGTATTTTCGTCCTCTATGTATTTTTATAAATGCATAGAGGATTTTTTATTGCATCGCTTTTCCTTTGTTAATCACTAAAAATGAAGGAGGAAAAAAATATGGAAAGAAGCAATGGTTTTTTTGGAAGTTTTGGAGGTTCATTTGTACCAGAGGAGCTTAAAAGTGTCTTGAAGGAAGTAGAGGAAAATTTTTACCAAAGCATAGAGGATACCCAGTTTTTACTGGAGCTTAAGTATTATCAAAAGCAATATATAGGTAGAGAAAATCCGCTGTATTTTGCCAAGAGGCTCACTGAAAAGCTGGGTGGGGGCAAGCTGTATCTGAAAAGAGAGGATTTGAATCATACGGGAGCCCATAAGATCAATAATGCCATAGGTCAAGCATTACTGGCTAAAAGAATGAATAAAAATAGAATAATAGCAGAAACAGGAGCTGGACAGCATGGAG
>JAUQXG010000168.1 GCA_030834765.1 Lutispora sp. | reverse complement strand
AAAATTTCTAAAACGTTTACTAACCATAATATCTCTTATCTCTTCAATTGTATCATCAAGTGAAAAAACGATTAGTTCCTCCGCTTTCATGAAGTATCTGATAGGTATGCTTTGATTAATAGCTCTTGCTGTTGTATAAGTATCATAAGCAGTGCTTATAATGGTGCACTTATTTAATTCAGCCAACTTTTTTATTGAAGATGAAACTGGCAACCCACCTGTAACGATTATACATTGTGCTCCCATCTCTATGGCACAAAGCTGTGATTCATATCTATTGCCAAGTATCACGATATCTCCTTTTGATATATAATTCTCCATAACATCAGGATTCATGGCTCCAATAAGCACATTGCCTGCTTGTATATATTTATCAACTTCATCAGTTATCCTAATCCCATCAAGCACTTCAAGTATGTTTTCATAGGAAGTTCTTGCTCTTGACAAGACCATACTATCATATAAGTCCATATAGGACTGTGCAATATCTCCTACTGTAATGATCCCGCTCAATCCTTGTCCATCGTTTGTAACGGGTAAAGTTGCGATGCCTAAAAATTTCATAATTTCCCAGGCCTTTTTTAAAGATATATCAGGATTTGATGCCTCAATAGGCCGTATCTCCACATCTTTAATTTGTGTTTTTACATCAGCTATATATTCTGGAGGCGAAATATTAAAATATTCAAGAACAAACTTTGTTTCTGCATTTATATCTCCTGCTCTTTTGGGCAAATATATATTATCACAAATTTGACTTTTCAAATGTGCATATGCTATAGCTGAACATATAGAATCTGTATCTGGATTCTTATGTCCAATAACAAATATCTCATTGCTCATATATTTCATTCATCACCTTTCACACTTAATAATACTTGCTTTATTGCATAGTCAAAAAAAGATTCTAAATCTTCACTGACTATATTACAGCATTTTTCTATCAACTTTGAGCATTTTCCTATTTGAATTGATATGCCATGTTTTGCTTTCATTTGCATATCATACTTCTTTGCTAAATTTAAGCTACTTAAATCATCAAGCTCCACAAAAGAGCTAAACTTCCTCATGCTTTTGCACAAAGCCCCTTTATCAATCTTGTAATAATCTTCTGAAGCGCTGCAAATACACTGTAGCATATTTTCATCCTTTAAGGAATTCCTTAATAGCGCACCATATTCTTTATTACTCTCATAGACAATCAATTCAACTGCCATTTCAATAATATTATGGGCCTTCCAAAGCCCATATTCCTTAGGAATATTACACACTTCAATGACTTCATCTTCAATTAGTTTGCCCTTTTGAAAACAATACCCCTTATATCCTTCTAAATACTGTTCATCCCCATAGTAGTCTAGTCCCTTGGGATCAACAGTATGAGTTATCATAGCATTTGCAAAATCTATATATTCTTGATGAAAGAGCTTAAAATGATTATAAAGCCCTAAGCCCTCTCTATGAGTTTTATCATAGCTTAATATACCTGATATTGTGATATCAGGAAATACTGCTCCTAAAGCTATCATGGTATTTAGTTTACCTAATATTTTATTGCTAAAATAAATATGTGTAATAGGAAACAATCTTATCACATCCAATCAATCTATTGCTAATTCTACATTATTATAAGCAATAGATAAAGTAAAAAAAACATCTTTTAAGATGTTTTTTTTATATAGGAAAGTCTTTTTTATTTTATCTAAATACTAAGCTGCAAATTTTCTTACTATAACCTTATATGTTTCTCCTATAATCAAAGGTATGATAGACATAAATATAATCATCATCCACTCGTTGGCATTCAATGGAACTGTTTTAAATATTGGTTGAAGCATTGGTAAATACACAACACCTAATAATGAAACAAATGATATCAAAGTAGCCCATCCTAAAGATTTATTTGTAAATATTCCAAGCTTAAATATTGTGTTCCTTTGAGACCTACTGGAATATGCTTGAAAGAGTTGAGCACATATCAATGTAGCAAATGCATATGTTCTAGCTATTTCAATACCCATATTGTCTACTTTAAGAGCAAATATATATACTGCCAAAACAACAGCTGTCATCGCTATACTCTGAATGATTATTGTTATTAATGTTCGCTTATTTAGTATTGGTTCTTTTGGACTTCTTGGCTTAAGGCTCATAATATCTTTATCGCCTTTTTCTGTTCCAAGTGCAAGGGCAGGTAAACTATCCGTTGCAAGATTTACCCATAAAAGTTGTATTGGCAAAAGTGGAACAGGTAATCCTACTAAAATACTAATAAATACAATCAATATCTCTCCAACATTACAAGAAAGCAGGAAAGCAACGAACTTTCTAATATTGCTATAAATAATTCTTCCTTCTTCCACCGCTGATACGATACTTGCAAAGTTATCATCCGTTAAAACAATATCCGCAGTACCCTTCGCCACATCCGTTCCTGTTATCCCCATAGATACACCTATATCTGCCCTCTTTAATGCCATAGCATCATTTACTCCATCTCCTGTCATGGAAGCTATATGTCCATTCTTCTTTAAAGCATCAACAATTCTTACTTTATGGTCAGGAGACACTCTAGCATAAACACTTGTTGATTCAACCTTTTTCTTCAATTCTTCATCATTTATACCATCAAGCTCAGAACCAGTTAATACACCATCTTTTTCTGACATAAGTCCCAGCTCTTTTGCGATAGCTACTGCAGTATCTTTGTAATCACCAGTTATCATGACAGGCTTTATTCCTGCCTGTTTGCATATTTTTATTGCTTCAGCAGCTTCTACTCTTGCAGGATCAATCATACCCATAAGTCCTACAAATATCAGATTACTCTCTATTTTTTCAGAATTAATAATTTCAGGTAATTTATCATATTCTCTATATGCAAAAGACAATACTCTTAGTGCAGAGCTGGCAAATTCACTATTCACATTGAGAATTACACTTTTAATATCATCGGTTAAATCTACCATTCTCCCATTCATATAAGCCTTTGTGCATTTTCCAAGAATGATATCCGGTGCGCCCTTTGTAAAGGACACAACTTTACCTGCTATAAAATTTTCATGGAAAGTTGTCATCATCTTTCGATCTGAATCAAAAGGAATCTCATCTATTCTAGGATATTTAGAATTCATACCAGATTTCTCCATACCCGCTTTTGCTCCAGCAACAATCAATGCTGCCTCAGTAGGATCACCCATGATTCCCCAAAGATTTTCTTCTTTATCTTTTTTTTCTAGAATTGAATCATTACAAAGTACTCCTATAGAAAGAAGCATTTTAAAATCAGTATCTTCATTAGGTTTTATTTTTTCATCATTAAGATTGAAATCTCCTTTTGGATTATAGCCTTGGCCAGTAACTTTTGATTTTTTGTTTGTAGCATAAAGGCCAACCACTGTCATTTCATTTTGTGTAAGAGTCCCTGTTTTATCAGAACATATTACATCTATGCAGCCAAGGGTTTCAACAGCCAATAGTTTTCTAACGATTGCATTCCTATCAACCATTCTTTTCATGCCAAGCGCCAAAACTATAGTAACTACAGCAGGCAATCCTTCTGGTATTGCTGCAACTGCAAGACTAATGGAAACCATAAACATTTCCAAAATGTCTCCACCTCTAAGCAAACCTACGGCAAACACAATACCACATACCCCTAAGCATACAATACCCAACCATTTGCTCATTTCATCAAGCTTTCTCTGCAACGGTGTAGCTTCCTCTTTTATTGTCTGAATTGCATCAGCAATTTTTCCTATTTCTGTACCATTTCCCGTCTCTACAACAATCCCTCTACCTCTGCCATAAGAAACAATGGTACTCATATAAGCCATATTTAATCTATCACCAATCCCAATTTCTTTGTCAAACGCTCTCTCAGCATGTTTTTCTACAGGGACAGATTCTCCAGTCAGCGAAGCTTCTTCTATCTTTAAATTTACACTCTCTATGAGCCTGATATCCGCAGGAATAATATCTCCCGCTTCTAGCAGAATAATATCCCCTGGCACAAGCATCTTTGCTGGAATAATCTCCATATGACCATTTCTAAAAACCTTTGCATTGGGAGAAGACATTTTTCGTAACGCTTCAAGGGCTTTTTCAGCTTTGCCTTCCTGTAGTACTCCCAGAACTGCATTAATGATTACAATTGCAATAATAACTATAGAGTCAGTAACCTCACCAACTAATACAGAGACAATACTTGCAACAATCAATATGATTACCAGAAAGTCTTTAAGTTGCCTTATAATCTTAGAAAATAGTGATTCCTTTTCTTTTTCCTTAAGTTCGTTATATCCATGTATTTTAATTTTCTCCTGGACTTCTTCATTAGAAAGTCCCCTTGACACATCCACACCGATTTCAGATGCTACGCTATTCGCACTTTTGTTATACCAATTTAAATTCATATTAAACCTCCCCAATACTAGTCTTAATTTATTCTGCTACAAAATGGAATAATCTTATTAAACATATACTCTTAAAAA
>JAUQXG010000167.1 GCA_030834765.1 Lutispora sp. | reverse complement strand
AACATGCCTCTGATAATGCTTATCCAAGTTCTTCACCTCGCTTTTCTTCTTGTTGTCTTGATGTTTACTTTAACTTATATGCAAAAACGAGGCTATATATGAATATCACTAAAAAATACTGCCCGAAAAGGGCAGTATTTTTTAGTTTAAAAATCTATTTACATCATCCATCTCTATTCCAGGATGAAGGGCTATATTTAATGCATTAGCTATCACTTTTGAAATACCATTTATTAGCTCGTCAATTTCTTTGGGCGTTACCATAAGGTCTGGCATTTTGGGTGAAATAGCTTCTGTAATCAACTTATACTTATCATCTCTATTCATATCCTTCAGCATTTTGTAAAAATCCGATTCTTTATCTGAGCCATTTATAAGGGAATCTATGACTAAATCAATTGTGTCATTTGCCATAGTAGCAGCATCTACCACAGTAGGAACACCAATAGCAATTACCGGAACTCCTAGGCTCTCCTCACTTATTTCTTTTCTGCTGTTGCCAACCCCTGACCCTGGATTAATTCCTGTATCCGCCAATTGAATTGTGGTGCTTACTCTATCCATTTTCCTTGAAGCCAATGCATCAATTACAACCACTAGATTAGGTTTCACCCGATCCACAACACCTCTTATAATTTCACTGGTTTCAATGCCTGTTACGCCAAGTACTCCAGGTGATATTGCACATACAGATCGTGTACTTTCATCAATCTGCTCTGGTACATTTTCCTTTATATGCCTGGTAACAAGCAATTGTTCAATTACTTTAGGCCCAAGGGCATCTGGTGTAATATTCCAGTTTCCAAGTCCAACCACCAGTATTACAGAACTTTCTTTTAAATCAGTTATATCAACAAGCTCCTGTGCCAAAACCCTGCTCACATCTTCTCTTAAATCGATGTCATTTTCCCGCAGTCTTGGCACTTCTATGGTTATATAGTTACCCATGGGCTTGTTCATAATTCTTGCCCCAGCTCTATCAACAATCTTTACCTTTGTTACTGACATATCCTCATCTTTTCTGATATCAACATCCACACCCGGTATATCACTATTGTTTTTTTGTCTATATAATTCTCGCGCCTCAATTGCTAGATCTGTTCTAATATTGGTCATATTTTTCCCTCCAAAATACTTATGTAAACTTTTTCGATTGAATTGCTTTGCATCGCCCTGTTCAGAACTGGAAAGGCCATTCAGTTTATTTAGCTTTTTTCTTATCTTAATTTGCATTATTTCATATAGTTTTATTCAAATTGATTATAATATTCTCTCTTTAGTATGAAATATGAAACTAGATAAACCACTCGTTGGTCAAAATAATCATACAAAGAGTCTATAAAGTTTTTTGCTTGCATTAAATACTAGGTTGTGATAAAATACCAGTTGTTAATGAATTTTGAAGGAGGTGAACAGGTTGGCTAACATTAAATCAGCTATAAAGAGGATTAGAATCTCAACATATAAAACATTAAGAAACAAAATGATTATCTCCTCCTTGAGAACTTCAATAAAGAAGTATGAAGAAGCTTTAAAAGCCGGTAATCTTGATGAAGCTAAAGTTTTATATAAATCGGTGGCTAGTAAAATAGATAAGGCTGCATCTAAAGGATCCATTCATAAAAACGCAGCATCCAGAAAAAAATCAAGACTATCCAAGAAACTTAATAAAGCCGTTTAATATCGACCCCGTTTTTTTACGGGGTTTATTATTTTTTTGACCAATAAAAAATCAGACTAAGAATTATATTTTAGTCTGATTGTCTTTCTAATCAAATAAATTTACAAATAATAGCTCCAATGCCAGTCTATCATTCATTTTACCACTTTTAATACTTAACTCTGCATTTAAACATCTATTAAAAGCTCTCATCAATGTATCATAATCCAATTGAGATGCATATTTTATACATTGCTTTACGGTGAATTCGTGTATTTTTAATTCTCCTGCAATGGCTTTGCTGTCTTTATATTTTCCTAAGAGTTCTTTGGTTAATAAAATATTTTTCACCTGCTTTGAAACCATACCCAAAATGCCAAATGACATTTCATTTGCAAGCAATAGGTCATTATATATCCTTAATGTTTCTCCTGAATTTTTAACCGAACAAGCATTGATCAGCTTAAAAATATCATTTTCTAAGCTTTTCGGAGCTAAAGCACTTATATGATGGATTTTCACTTCTTTTTCTTCGCCTAAAAAGCTTGATAGCTTTTTTATCTCGTTTTCCAAATCATATAAGGTTTTTTTTGTATTTCTTTCAAAATAGCCAGAGTTTTCTATAAAAAAGGCAATTTCCTTGGACCCGATTGTTTTGCCGCTTTGGACAAATAGTCCCTTCACCCATTTGCTAAGATCATCTCTTTCCACTCTTTCAATATGATATATATCTCCATGCTTTTTTATAAGATTATACAGCTTCTTTCTTTTGTCTATATCTCCAAAGGTTGCAAAAACAAGTATTGTAGTGTCTTGCGCATCATTTTGGTTTTCGATGATATCTTTAAAATCATCAGCATTTTTTTCTTTAGAAGATTTTATCTCTTCTTCTTCACTTTTTCCAGAACTTTTTAACAAATAAAAGTCTTTTATTACTACAAGCTTTTGTTCTGAAAGCATAGGAAAAGTATCACAGGCCCCTGCCAGTTCTTCCACACTTAGATTTTCTCCCCTAAGGGTAATGAAGTTTAATTCTGGCAAATCTGTGACTACTTTTTCAGCAAGCTTCTGTAATGCCTTGTCTAATAAATATGTCTCTTCTCCATAAATTAAGTTTAAAGATTTATATTTATTATTTTTCAATCTATCTAAAAGTAAATTGTAATCCATTATTGTCATCTCCTTGTCTACTATTTAGTGGGTCTAATCATTACCTTTTTTCCATCGGTAATAACTACTATAGCGCCATTCTTATCCGTCCGATATATACCCTTGCTATCCTTTGACAGCCTATTCAAAACATCCGGCGAGGGATGTCCATAATTATTATTCCCTACTGAAATGATGCTATATTTTGCACCAACGCTTTTTAAAAAGTCTTCCGTGCTTGAATATTTACTGCCATGATGAGGAACCTTCAAAATATCACAATTCAATCTTTCTTTCGCTAGAAGCTCTTCTGCTTCTCCTTGAATGTCTCCCGTAAAAAGTATTTCAAAATCTTTATATGATAGCTTTGCAACTAAAGAATTATTGTTTTCATCGGAGCTAGTGCCCTCCACAAGTATTGTAGAAGGAAATATAATGTCTATTTGTATATCATCAGCCAGCTTAATTTTATCTCCCCTTGTCAAATATATAATATCAGTTCTTTTTGTTCTGCACAATTCAATTAATTCTTCATAAGTTCTAGAGGTGTATGGAGTGTCTGGAAATATGATTCGTTTTACTTTATAAGTTTTTAAAACGTCTAAAAGCCCTTCTATATGATCATCGTGAATATGAGAGGCGATTATTGTATCTAAACTCCAAATACCTTGATGAAGCAAAGCAGGTACAGTGATTTTTTTTCCTACGTTAAAATAGTATTCAGGGGTTTTGGTGCTTCCACCACCATCAATAAGTATAGCTTTCTTGCTAGGTGTGATGATACAAGCACTGTCTCCTTGTCCAACATCCAAAAATACGGTCTTTAAGCTTTTATTAGGTAAATGATAAAAGACAGCTGCTATAATAACAATAGACACTGCGGCTGTTACAAATTCTCTTTTATAAAGCTTATACCACTTTAAATCCAACCAATCTATAAGAAACATCAATAAAAAATAATATATAAAATATATATACATAGGAAGACTTGGTATTGGAAGTCCTGCAAATGGGAGCTGGGCAGATTTTTCAATGAGAATGTTTAAAAGTACAATAAAATAATATGATATTGAAAATATATAAACTGCTAAGGAGTTAAATAAAAATCCTATCATTACTCCTGTAAATCCAGCTATGGTTATGATAAAAGAAATAGGTACTGCAATGGTATTTATAATCACGCTGATAAAAGAAACATAATTAAAATAGTATACAGTAATCGGCATAATTCCCAGCTGCACCGCCAAGGATAATGCCAAAGCACCTCTTAGCATTCGGGGTAAGAATTTTAATTTATGATAAAGGGGCTCATAAAGAAAAGCTATTGAATACATGCAAGCATATGAAATGACAAACCCCACATCATGAATATATAATGGGTTTACTGCGAGCATTGCAACACATGCAAAGGATATGGAAGACTTTAAATCATAGTCTCTTTTATAAAGCTTTGCCAGCAGCAATACCAAAAGCATAATAAATGCTCTAACAGCAGGAGATGGACCTCCTATCATCATGATATAACTTGAAATAACTACTATAATGATAAAGCTTTGAGCTTTGCTTTTGAGCTTTATGAGATTAAAAATACCAGTTAGGAATAATACGATAAAGCCTATATGCAGACCAGAAACAGATAGTATATGAGAAAGACCTGCCTTGGAATAATTTTCTTTTGTCTCCTCATCTAAATTATTTTTATCCCCTGTGATTATCCCATATAGTAAAGATGCTTCTTCCTTGGGAAGTGATGAATAGATAATAGATTTTATTCTCATTTTTGTCTTATATAATTGCATCAGGATAAAATTATTTCGATTTTCAGCAAGGAGCTTTCCCTTATTTGCAACTAGCTGATGATTGATCCCCCTGCTTTTATAATATAAAGAATAATTAAAGTCTCCTGGGTTCCTTATGGTTTCAAAAGGCTTTATTTCTCCTTCAAGAATGATACGGTCTCCATAAGAAAGCTTATCTTTCCCTCTATACTTTAGCAGCATTTTCTCTGAATAATTATAAGTTTTACCTTGATCATTGAGACTTATTATTCTTATAGTGCTTTCTGTATAGTATTCCTTCACGAATACATCTCCAACTAATATGCCTTCTATCTCCACATTCTTGCCCGTATAGGGTTCAAACTTGCTTACTCTATGGCTGACTATGTCATATTCAATAATTCCCACAAAACTAATGAGAGCTAATATAAATATAAATGCTATCATGGTTCTTTTTCTATTCATAAAAATGGCACAGCAAATAAGCACCATAGAAACAATGATGATTGCTATTGGTATCTCAAAATAAAACCCAAACAATATGCCAAAAAGGAAGGCCATTGAAATATAAAGCATTCTATTTTTCAACTCATCACATCCAATAGAAATTCTAATATATTTTCTATGCGAAGCCTTCCTTATCCTTCTAATTCTGTAAATATTAATTGTACACTTCATTAAAAAATAGCGAGATAAGTTATTTTACTTATCTCGCTATCACTATTAAAATTGTTTCAGCAATGAATAATCACTCACATTTTTTATCATTGCGTAGGGTGATTTCCCTTTCGCTTTTATAGAATCATAAGTCGTATCAATTGTCACCCATTGTTTTGTGTCCTTTAAATAGACTTGATTCCAAGCATGATACTCATTTATATCATTTTTATATCCCATAATCAGCTTTGTAGGAACATCCACACTTCTAAGCATTGCAGCAAATAAAGCTGCATAATCATAGCATATTCCCTGTGATGACTTCAGCGTACCTTCTATGGATGGTATATAATCTGTACTCATGCTATTTTTCTTATCATAATCATACTTCACATTATTTATAATATATCTATATATTGCACTGACTTTTTCTTCATCAGTTTTAGCATTTACAGTCAATTCCTTAGCCTTCCTGATGGAATTCATATTATTATCCCATTTAATCGTTTGAGTAGATTGCAGGAAAACCTCATTCTTGCTTGCTAATCTTAAAGAAAGTAGTATCTCTCCCTTGAGCCTTGGCTTTGTAAAAGAATTTATCAAACTCTATCTAATTTTAGTTTTTCATGTAATGTTTGGATTTTCACGATATTTAATATAGTATAAATAGAATTAATTTCTATTTCACTCCATATTTTGCTATATAGCGGGTTATTTGTTGCTCCGCATGTCCCTTCAAAATAGAAAAACTGCATTCAATTCTTTTATTTATCACTATCATTTGCTAAATCAGTTAATGCATCCCCGCTTACTCTAAATATTACCCACTCATCTTTTGGGACGGCTCCTAAGCGCTTATAAAACTTGATGGATGGCTCATTCCAATCAAGACATGCCCACTCAAATCTTTCACAATCCCTTTCTAAAGCTAATTTTGCAATATATTTAAGCAATATTTTTCCTAAATCCTTCCCTCTAAATTCAGGTTCCACATATATATCTTCTAAATATATGCCCAATTTACCATCAAAGGTAGAAAAATTATAGAAAAATATTGCTTGACTTACAGGTTTTCCATCATATTCACCTATTATAACCTCTGCCACATTTCGTATAAAAAGTGAATTCATTAAAGTCTCTTCTGTTGCAGTTACATCATCTAATAAGTTTTCATATTCAGCTAATTTTTTTATAAATTCCAAAATCAATGGAATATCCTTTATCTCGGCAAATCTTAATTTATATTTTTCAACTGTAGTATCAATTAGTTTACTCATAGCTCCTCCAAATTATATATTAATTTCTGCTTGTACTTCTTTTAAGCAGCTTCAAACTGTCTCTTGGATTATATTTTTCCCATAAGCTTCAGCAGCCCATGTATTATGGCTTGGGGGGATGGTGGGCATCCAGGTATGTATAAGTCTACAGAAAGTACTTTATCCAACTCTTCTGCAGTCCCATAGCAATCCTTAAAGATTCCTCCTCCGCAGGCACAGCTTCCAAGTCCTATAACAAGTCTGGGCTTTGGCATAGCATAATATGTCTTAACAAGAGCTTCCTTCATATTCAGCGCTACAGGCCCTGTAACGATGATCCCGTCACAATGTCTTGGAGATGCAGCTACATTTATACCAAATCTTGATATATCATAAAAGGTATTTTGTACTGCTGACAGTTCAAGCATACATGCATTACATGAACCTGTATCTACAGATCTTAAAACCAAGGATCTTTTAAATTTATCATATATCTTTCTTTTCAGAATTTCTCCTGCTTCATCTATAGATGATAGCTTATAATCATGACTCATCTGAAGTGCAGCGTTCTTACAAGAGCTAATGCATTTTCTACAAAAGATACACTTTCTGTTATGAACTTTCAATTCATTTTCTTGTATTTCCAATGCTTTGCTCATGCAGCCATCCACACACAAACCGCAATGATTGCACTTTTCTTTATCAATTTTAATATTTCCATAGGAATATGGATTATCAAATAAAGGGTCCTTTATGGTATCACTTGTATTTTTCAATCTATCAATAAAATAACTCATCTACTCTCACCTACCTGTCGTTTTCCGAATATGACATATTAAAGCTTTTATTACAAAGGGGAAAGTCAGGAACTATTTCATCCTGCACCGCAATAGTAAGCCCCTCCCAATTTGTAAAGGATGGCGTTTTGAAATAAATCCTATCAAATCTATTATTTTTACCTACAGCTCCGTATACCACCAATTCACCTTTTACAGTTTCTACAGATACAAAAGCTTCTCTTCCTTCAGGAAGTTGTATATCAGCAACTGATTTTGGGATTTCATTATCTATAAAATTTAATGCTTTTCTAATAAATGAAAATGCATCTTTTATTTCTGCAATTTTAAGCTTGTATCTTTCAAAGACGCCACCTAATGTTTCAATATTTATTTCATGCTTTAATTTTCCATATACCTCATAAGGAAAGTTTCTTCTCACATCATATTGTTTTCCGCATGCTCTTCCTACCACACCTGTTAGAAAAAGCCTTTTGGCAGTTTCCTTGTCAATCATGCCAGTATGCTCCACTCTATCAAGGAAAGAAACTGAATCCAGGGTAGATTTTGCTATTTTCTCTATCTTAACTTCAATGCTTTGCAAAGTATTCAAAATATCGACTCTTTGCTTTTCTCCATAATCAATATTTATACCAAAAGGAAGGATCGAATTCCTGCAAAATCTGCTTCCTGTTACTCTTTCACAAAGCTGATGAATCATCTCAGAAAAATAGCCATATCTTTTGGCAGGGT
>JAUQXG010000166.1 GCA_030834765.1 Lutispora sp. | reverse complement strand
ATCAACTGGCAGTGCTGTTGAAATTTGATATGCCTTCTTCTCATTAGAAAAGGCGGTATTTATAATGATTGCGAGGAGGTGTTTGAAATGAAACAATATTTAAAAGAAACACTGCTGCTAGATTATACTAATCCGATCATTCAAGGATTAATTTCCGATAACCAATGGAACATCTTAAATGAGCAGGACAAAATACTTTCTATCTATAATTATGTTCGCGACTCCATTTCCTTTGGTTACAATAAGGCGGATAATATTCCGGCATCGCAAGTTTTAAAGGATGGTTATGGACAATGTAATACAAAAGGTGTTCTGTTCATGGCATTGTTAAGAGCTGTTGGAGTACCCTGTCGGATGCACGGATTTACCATCGATAAGGAGCTGCAAAAAGGAGCAATCAAAGGTCTTTATTATCAGCTATCACCTAAGGAGATTCTTCACAGTTGGGTTGAGGTATTCTACAAGAACAAGTGGCTAAACCTGGAAGGCTTCATTTTGGATGTCCCGTATTTGGCTAAGCTTCAGAAGAAATTCCAGGAATGCAGTGGTTCTTTTTGTGGCTATGGAGTTGCGACCGATAACTTTCAAAGCCCCTCTATCTATTGGGATCAAAATGATACCTATATTCAGAAAGAAGGAATTGTCCAGGATCTTGGAGTTTATGAAAGTCCTGATATATTTTTCGTTCAACATCGTCAGAATTTAGGTAAGGTCAAAGAAATCATTTATAAAAATGTAGTTCGGCATTTGATGAATAGAAACATTTGCAAGATACGTAAATTGTAGTTATATCAGTAAAGAGGTAAGGTATTTGCGCGGTGTCCAAACATAGTGGAATGTATTTCCACAGATGAAGTATATTCCTATTATTTACATAGAGAACAAAGTGTGACCGTTGTTAAATGAGATTTTTTATAAGACTATGCAGGTTCATTATTATATGGAGGAAATAGTATTGAAAGTATGGGTTAAAACGGAATTAGTACGATTGATGGTGATAGAGTTCTTTAGTGGACTGTCTGCGTTTTTACTTTATTTTGCGTGGCTGCTGATACTTGAAACAGAATTTTCTCTTATTGTTTTTTATCCATTGGCATTTTGCGGTTTTGTTTTGCTACAAGGAGCTGCATATTGGAAGATATGCTTGCTTCGCCTTGAAAGAAAAGCAACAAAAGATAACAGTACCAGAAAAATCTATCAAACATTACGATATATCAATCTGTTTTTAGGCATTTTATATATACCTATCATGTTCATTTTCAAAGAAGATGGGAAGGATTTAGTAATTGGAGTTGCTTTTTACATTTTCTCTATACTGGAGTATATAAATTATTATTTTGTGCGACTGTCCTATCCACCTAGGATATTTTTCAACCGTATTAGGAAATTGAATTTTGCAAAATCTCAGATAGCGAAAGAATGAGGTCCAAAGAAAAAAAGTTCTATTTACCCGACTCCTTAAACCCATCTCTTCAGTCTAAAATCTAAACTAAGAGGAAGATACGAGGTTTAACTCGTGGCTTCCCTTTAGTTTTAAACTATTAGCTTCGCTGTTATAATCATCTATAACAAACAAGCGGGATCATGAAGCGCCCAAACACAGGGGCAAGTGTTCCGGCAGATGAAGTGATTGGCATTAAATTTGACTACAGTTTTGTAAGGGCTTATGATATACTGAAACAAGCAATAGTGCAGTTTTGTGATCGCTATATTTTCATTATTTATATAATCCAATAAACCTGGTTTTAAAGGAGTGGCTTTATGGGACATTTAGGCTTTTCATATGTGGGTCTAATTTATTTGCTAATGTTATTTATTCCTAATATGATTTGGACTAAAAATCAACCTAAAGGATATACGGATATTGTTACGAAAGAGAATAAAACCCTACTATTATTTGAACGTGTTGGGCAAGCCTGTGTTACTTGTATTGCACTTATTTTTAGTGATTTCAATATTGGTTTGTTTTCTTTATGGAGTTTATGGCTTATTGGTTCTTTTATTCTTATGATAATGTATGAGGTTTGCTGGTTGAGGTATTTTATCGGCGAACATACAATGGAAGATTTCTATGGTAACTTTTATGGTATCCCTGTTCCTCTTGCAAGCTTGCCAGTTGTAGCATTTTTGATGTTAGGCATTTATGGAAAGGTTATTTGGATGGTTGCCGCCACAATTGTACTTGGCATAGGGCATATCGGAATACATCTGCAACATTTAAATGAAGCAAAACAATAAATTAGGCTTTCGTGCTCTGAATAAAATAAGGATGATGGGAAGCTGGGTATTTAACTTGCGGCTTCCCATTCTATATGCTATTCTTCCTTTCTGACCTTGATTTAGAACATGATAAAAGCTGCCACGTTCCCATTATTTATATTTTCTACTTATAGGAGCTGATAGAAATAAAGTACACACCAAACATCATCACAGGATTGCGAATCATTTGTTCTATCGGACTAATGTTTGTAAAACCGTTGTCCGTTGTATTTTTCATCATCTATCTTTTAGGTGGAATAACCGACGTTTTGGATGGGTATATTGCCAGAAAGATTGATAGCGCCAGTTCATTTGGCGCAACGCTTGACAGTATTGCCGATTTTATTTTTTTTGGCATAATGCTCATTATTTTTATTCCGATACTTCAATGCCCATGGTGGATTTTATGCTGGATTTGCATAATAGCATCGATCCGCTTAGCATCTTTAGGAGTAGGATTTGCAAAATATCATGAGCTCTCTTTTTTGCACACATATGCAAATAAAGCAACAGGTGCAGCATTGTTCCTCTTTCCTTTTATTTATAAGATATTTGGGTTAAACGCAACTGCGGTATTCATATGCGGAATAGCAACCCTTTCAGCAGTTGAAGAACTTATAATTACTTTAATATCGAAAGAACTAAAAAAAGATACACGGTGCATTTTCGTAAAATGAATATAAAGGGAAGCAGAGAAATTTAGTTCACTACTTTTCTTTTTACATACCAATGGAATGAAATGCAATGCTTGTTTCTTTTGGTATTCTGTTTGTCATTGGTCATTTTGCAGAAAGTATGAACAGCTACAATCAAATAAAATGAATCAGGATAGATCCGCTGCAGTCTATCCTGATCTTAGAGGCTTCCTTTCATTATCCCAAGCTTTGCGAATATAGATGGTTTGATGGATTTGGACTTATTACCACGAAAAGTGATAAGTTTTCAGTCACTGTAGGTATGCTGAAATCATCTTCACCTTTTGCAGAAACTATAGAACCTGTAGATATCTTCACCACTTCTTCATTTATCTTGACT
>JAUQXG010000165.1 GCA_030834765.1 Lutispora sp. | reverse complement strand
AGTACAGGGAGATAAAATAAATATTACGGGTATCCTTGGGGATATGGCTAACCTAAATATATATAAAGAAACATTAGAGGGGGCCACAGAGGATGCAGAGAATATAGGGACACAGCTAGCAGAAAATATTATTTTTAGACTGAAGAAATGAGGTGCTCAAATGTCAGGAAAAGTATATCTAATTGGAATGGGACCTGGAGATACAGAACTGATAACAATAAAAGCCGTTAAAGCTATAAAAAAATGTGATGTACTTATATATGATAGACTTGTGAACAAAGAGCTTTTGGCATATAACCAAAATGCAGAGCGTGTATACGTTGGAAAAGCCTCTAGCAATCATTCCCTGCCTCAAGACAAAATCAATGAGTTAATAGCTGAAAAAGCGAAAGCAGGCCTGATCGTTGGAAGACTGAAGGGGGGAGATCCCTTTGTCTTTGGGAGAGGCGGAGAAGAAGCATTATTTTTAAAGGCCCATGGAATAAAATATGATATCATTCCTGGAATTACATCTTCTATAGCGGTACCTATGTATGCTTCTATACCTGTTACTCATCGTGGAATCGCTACTTCTTTTCATGTGATTACAGGACATGAGCATTCAGAGAAAAGTAATATTGATTGGGAAGCTCTTGCAAGAGTGAATGGGACATTGATCTTTTTAATGGCTATAGAAAACCTTGAACATATTGTCAATATGCTTATTCAATATGGCAAAAGTAAAAATTGCCCTGCAGCTGTGATAATGAATGGGACTAGGTACAATCAAAAGGAAGTCTATGGAGACTTATCCAATATTAAAGAAGAATGTGAAAAGTCAAATATAAAATCTCCAGCTATTATCGTGATCGGGGAAACAGTAAGCCTGCATGAAGAATTGAACTGTAATTATGGAGGTCCATTAGAAGGACTAAAGGTAGTCCTAACAAGGCCTTTAGATAAAATAGAGGATATTTATGATAAATTGAAAGATGCAGGAGCGATTCCCATAAAGCTCCCCTGTATAAAATTGGAGAAATCTGAATTTTCAATAAGTGGAGAAGAAATCAATCAATTTAAGCATATCTTATTTTCTAGCACCTACGGAGTTAAATACTTTTTTGAGGGTCTAATAAAAAATAAAATAGACATAAGAAATGTGACTGCCCATTTATACGGAGTTGGACCATCTGTCAAAGAAGAATTAGAGTCAATGGGATTATTTCATTGCATCATACCCAATAAATATAATTCAGAAGGTCTTATTCAATGTTTAAAAGAAAAGTCTTCTCAGTCAGAGCCTATACTTATCGTAAGTGGAAATATAGGCAGTGAATCTATAGTGGAAGGTTTAAAAGAATGGTGTGCCCATAGGTTGGTTGTTTACAATACTTTAGAAAGTTGCAGCGAGACTTTAGAAGAGGATATAGATGCAATGTTATTCACTAGTCCCTCTTGTATAAGAGGGTTTTTGACAGCCCACAGCATGGAAGATTATAAAAATAAACTTACGCTATGTATAGGAGACAGTACGGCAAAACAAGCCAAACAAAGTGGTTTTATAAATATAAAAATACTGCCAGATTCTATAGTAGAAAAAACAATAGATGAACTTATTGAGTGGAGGGGAAAAAATGATTAACCTTGTAAAAAGACCAAGAAGAATAAGAAATATAAAAGCGGTGAGGGAATTAGTAAAAGAAACCCATTTGAATGTGAATGACTTGATATATCCGCTATTTGTAGTAAATGGATACAACGTAAAGGAAGAGATTTCATCCATGCCTGGAGTATATCATTTCTCATTGGATATATTGAAAGGCGAGATTGAAGAAATAAAAGATTTAGGAATTAAAAGCATATTGCTTTTTGGATTGCCAGAGCATAAAGATGAATGTGGATCAAGTGCTTACGATGATAGCAACATTGTTCAAAAAGCCATTAAAGTTGTGAAAGAGATTGCACCAGATATGTGTGTTATTACAGATGTCTGTTTATGCCAATACACTTCTCATGGTCATTGCGGTTTAATAAACGAAAATGGTAAGGTGCTAAATGATGAATCAGTTGAACTTTTGGCTAAAACCGCTTTATCTCATATCAAGGCAGGTGCTGATATGGTAGCTCCATCTGACATGATGGATGGCAGAATAAAAGGAATCAGAGAGCTTCTAGATAAGGAAGGTTATTATGACAGCCCAATTATGTCCTATAGTGCCAAATTCTCATCCGCTTTTTATGGGCCTTTTAGAGAGGCGGCAGATTCAGCCCCAGCATTTGGTGATCGAAAATCATATCAAATGGATTATTGCAATTCAAGTGAGGCCATGAGAGAAATTGAATTGGATATTGAAGAAGGTGCTGACATCATAATGGTAAAGCCAGCATTAGCGTATCTTGATATTTTAAGAAGAGCCAAAGATAAATTCAACTTGCCTGTAGCTGCTTATAATGTAAGTGGGGAATATTCAATGGTAAAAGCGGCAGCAAAAATGGGATGGATTGATGAAAAGCAGGTAGTTCTTGAAATACTAACTGGAATCAAAAGGGCAGGAGCTGATATTATCATCACTTATTTTGCTAAAGAAGTTGCTGAATGGATAAGAGAAGGATCTGTATAAGATATGTAAACACTTAAGCCTGAATAAGTTTTGATACATAAAGGATTGAATTAAAAAAGATTATGAATTATAATAACAGTAAATGAATAAGTTGGAAATAGGTTCAGCAATTGTTGCTGATTAAAAGGGAAGTCGGGTGTAAATCCCGCGCGGTCCCGCCGCTGTATAAGCATAATTCTCCATATCTGCCACTGGGAAACTGGGAAGGCTTGGAGAGTGGTGATGCTTGAGCCAGAAGATCTGCCTATTTTGCCATTACTAAACTCTACGAGAGATGGAGGGTAATTTGAATGCATAAAATGTATTTGTGTGGATTCGTATAACCTCTTGACTTTGTGTTGAGAGGTTTGTTTTTTGCTAAAATTAAGAATGAGGTGATTATTGTGTCAAAGAAACATCAGGTTTTATTAGGTCTTGTATTAATGCTTGTTATATATCCAAATACCACTTTTGCAATGCACATAATGGAAGGATTTCTTCCTCCTGGTTGGGCTATCGCTTGGGGAGTGCTTTGTCTTCCTTTTATTGTAATGGGATTCTTTTCTATACAAAAAGCAGTGAATCTAAACCCAAGAGTCAAATTGCTCTTGGCAATGGCTGGTGCATTTGCTTTTGTGCTTTCTGCCCTTAAGATACCA
>JAUQXG010000164.1 GCA_030834765.1 Lutispora sp. | reverse complement strand
ATGAAAACAGCCTAAAAACCAATGAAAAATCCTTAGGTTTATTAAGTGTACCTAAAAACAAGAAATCGGCGGAATTCAAAACTCAAAGTTAAGAATTCTACCGATTTTTTTGATTGAGTGGTTAAAAGGAAGTGTTCGCTCCCTATTTAAAATAGTTTTGCGACAGCCCCTTTTGCAGTAAAGGAACAATGTTTTAAAGTACAATTATTAGAATCTTATGCTTGTTCTATTAGTTGAATACTAAACATGTTTTGAAATAATGGTACATATTGACAAGGTAAAAGTTAGAATATATAATCTATTTGTTATAAAAAATACAAGGGGGAAGTACTAAATGAAATTTAATAAGAAAACATTAGTGATATCATTTTTAATCGGTATCATGGTATTTACTAGTGGAGTATTTGCAGGGGCAGGATCTGAAGATATTAAAGCATCTTTAAATCATATGTTAAAAATCAAAGTAAATGGAGTGGATTTTGTTCCAAAAGACACAGATGGCAGTATTCTGGCACCGATTACATATAAGGGTAGAAACTATTTGCCCGTAATAGCTTTATCAGAAGCATTGAAGGTACCTGTAGAATTCGATTCCAAAACAAATACAGTTTTGTTGGGAAAGATAGTAAAAGATCCTGAAAATTTAGGACAAAAAACAAAACTAGGAGACTTATACTCAAGCCAAAGATATTCTACTTCTAGCACATACATACAGTTGGCAAGGGACAAAGAAGCATTAACAATGTACGGTAAGACCTATAGTCATGGATTAATTTCAAAGGAAGTAACCAACAATCAATATATGATACATTCACTTAAGTTTAATTTAGATGGCAAATATACAAAACTAACATTTAAAGCTGGTTTAATTGGAGAAGGAAAAAATGTAAACATGAGAATCCTTGATTACAGTGTAAATAAAGATGATGGAATTGATATAACAAGTAAAGTATTAACTCAAAAAGAAGGAATGGAAGAATTTGAAATAGATGTTACTGGCATCAAAGTATTAGGAGTAGGAGTTAGTGATCCAGCAAATAAAGGACAAAAAGATTATAAGCTTTTGATTGCTGAGCCAGTATTACAATAAGGTTTATGCAACAGGTGCAACACTTATTAAGTTATTGAATATGGTAGATATTAAGCCCTTTTGATAATATTGATATATCGTATTATCAAAAGGACTTTTGCATAAGCAGAGCGTGGGGAAAAATAATATATAGAGAAGATTTAGGATCGTGTTAAAATAGCAGTTGACATACTCCTATTAATCTGCTAAATTTTATTTAACTAAATCTCTTTTGTACAGTGATAAAGAGGAGTAATCAAATACATTCTTTTAGAGAGTCTTGGGGAGTGAAACAAGACAGAATGGTTTGATGAAGGGAGCTTTTGAGTACAAGATTAAAAAAAGAGGATGGCTTATTCGCTAAGGCGAAACGCTATCAAAAAGGGTGGAACCGCGGAAGATTGCCTTTCGTCCCTTGCTTATGCAAGAGATGAAGGGTTTTTATTTTTTAGAAAGGGTGATAAATGATGAAACAGGCAATGGCCTTTATCAATTCTATTTTTATGCAGCCTAGCTGCGAGGAGGGGCTAAGATGACATTTCAAGAAATTATTATGACACTTCAAAATTACTGGGCAAAACAGAACTGTGTTATTGTACAGCCATATGATGTTGAAAAAGGCGCAGGAACCATGAATCCTGCTACATTTTTAAAAGCATTGGGACCAGAACCATGGAGAGTTGCATATGTGGAGCCTTCCAGAAGGCCCGCAGATGGAAGATATGGAGAAAATCCAAACAGGCTTTATCATTATTATCAATTCCAGGTTATATTAAAACCGTCCCCTGATAATGTTCAGGAGCTATATTTAGGCAGCCTTGAGGCGCTTGGTATTTCCCCGGAAAAGCATGATATACGCTTTGTAGAAGATAATTGGGAAAATCCATCTTTTGGGGCTTGGGGGCTTGGATGGGAAGTATGGCTAGATGGCATGGAAGTTACTCAGTTTACCTATTTTCAGCAGGTAGGAGGCATTGACTGCCAACTTGAATCAGCTGAGCTTACCTATGGTATAGAGAGGCTGGCCATGTATATACAGGAGAAAAATAATGTTTTTGAATTAGAATGGGTAGATGGAATAAACTATGGTGATGTTTTCAAAAAAGCAGAATATGAACATTCTGTATACAGCTTCGAAGAAGGAGATGTAGAAATGCTTTTCAATCTTTTTGAAACCTATGAAAGAGAAGCAAAACGATTGATAGAAAAAGGTTTGGTTATGCCAGCCTACGATTATATACTGAAGTGTTCACATTCTTTTAATGTACTTGATGCAAGGGGAGCTATAAGTGTAACGGAAAGAACGGCGTATATAGGAAGAATACGAGTCCTTGCAAGGCTTATAGCCCAAGCATACGTGAAGCAAAGAGAAGAAATGGGATACCCTTTGTTAAAGAAAGCAGGAGGTGCAGTGAATGAGTAAAGATTTACTTTTTGAAATAGGCACTGAAGAAATACCGTCTAAGTATATGCCTAAAACCTTGCAACAGGCTAAGGTTTTGACAGAAGCAAAGTTAAAGGAAAAAAGAATAAAATTTGATGAAGTAAAGACCTATGGTACGCCAAGGCGAATCGTTATTTTTGTAAACAATATATCCCAAAATCAAGAAGATCTTGAAGAAATGGTAAAGGGTCCGTCAGAAAAGGCAGCTTTTGATGGAGATGGAAACCCTACAAAGGCATTGCTTGGCTTTTTAAAAGGGCAAAATACTACTCTTGAAAATATCGAAATCGCCCAACTTTCAGGAGTTAATTATATTTATGCTAAAAAGCAAGAAAAAGGTCTGCCTACAAAAGATGTATTAAAGAATATACTTCCTGATATTATGACATCAATAACTTTTCCTAAATCAATGAAATGGGGTAATAAGTCTTTTAGATTTGCAAGACCAATCAGATGGGTTATGCCAATCTTAGATGATGAAGTGATCACCTTTGATAAAGATGGGATTGCCTGTGGAAGAACGACAAAAGGTCATAGGGTGCTTTCTCATGGAGAAATTGAAATAAAGAATACAGCAGAATATTTTGAAAAACTAAGAGCCGGTTATGTAATAGTAGATCAAGATGAAAGAAGAGCAATCATTAGAAGACAGGCAATAGAAATAGCAAAACAAAAAGGTGGAGTTGCAGTAATAGATGAGGAGCTCCTCGAAGAAATAACCTTTCTTGTGGAATATCCAACTGCATTGATAGGAAACTTTGAAGAAGAATATTTAAAGCTGCCCAAGGAAGCTGTAGTAACGCCTATGAAAGAGCATCAAAGATATTTTCCGGTAATAGACCATGAAGGAAATCTGATGAATCATTTCATTACAGTTAGAAATGGGGATGATAGATATTTAGATATCGTTGCCCAAGGTAACGAGAAGGTACTTCGAGCAAGACTTGCAGATGCCAAGTTCTTCTTTGATGAGGATAAGAAAAATGGTTTGGATAAAAATGTTGAAAAGCTTAAGCATGTGGTGTTCCAGGAAACCTTAGGCACGATTTATGACAAGACTGAAAGAATAAAGAAAAATTGTGAATATATTGCTGCTGCACTCAATATAGAGGGCAAACAGAAGGAAAACCTTATGAGAGCAGCGCAGCTTAGCAAAGCCGACCTTGTTACAGGCATGGTAAAAGAGTTCACTGAATTGCAAGGTATAATGGGGCGAGAATATGCACTTTTGCAAGGTGAAGATAGTGAAGTTGCAGATGCCGTATTGGAACAATATCTGCCTAGATCCGCAGGAGCTGAAACACCAAAAAGCATAAACGGAGCAATACTAGCAATCGCTGATAGGATTGATACGATCTCAGGATGCTTTGCCATAGGAATACAGCCAACAGGCTCACAAGACCCCTATGGTCTTAGAAGGCAAGCTATAGGAATTATATCAATTATCCTAGAAAGCAAGCTTCATATAAGCTTAAATGATCTTTTTATGAATGCCTATAAACCCTTCGAGGAAAAAGGAGTTGTGAAAGGAACGTTGGAGGCGGTTAAGACGGATATCTTAGAGTTCTTTAAAGGAAGATTCAAAAATGCTTTAATGGATAAAGGCTTTGAATACGATGTATTGGATTCTGTTGTAGGGGCAGGCCTGGACGATATTCTTGATTCTTATGTGAAGGTAAGCATCATATCAGATTGGAAAAAACGAGAGGAATTCAATCATATTTTATCTTCATTCAATAGAGTTTCAAACCTTGCTGCAAAGGCAACGGTATTTGATATAAATGAAGATCTGCTGACACAGCCACAGGAGAAAGTCTTAGCAAATACAGTTTATGAAATAGAAGAAGAATATAATAGTTATTTAAAAACCAGGGACTATGAAAATGCTCTTAAACTATTGATGACATTGAAATCTCCAATAGATCAATTCTTTGACAATATTATGGTTATGGTTGAAGAGGAGAGTGTTAGAAACTGTAGACTTTCATTATTAAGTAAAATAACTGGAATGATGAATCATTTTGCAGACCTCAGCATGATCGTAGTGAAATAAAATTTATTCCAAGGCAGAATGTGAAGAGTAATTCATATTCTGCCTTGTTAATTCTGTCAATTGAATCTATTGAATATAAATTTTCAATGTGATATATTAATCATAAATAGTATAGCACATTCTAAAGGGTAGGTGATTTATATAGAATTTACTGAGCGTCAAAAACATATAATAGAATTAGTGAAAGCAAAACAGCCTATTACCAGCGAAAATCTTGCAGAGCATCTTCATATGACTAGAGCGGCACTAAGGCCTGATTTGACAATACTTACTATGCTTGGCGTGTTGGATGCAAGACCAAAGGTAGGATATTTTTATTTAGGAAAGACTTCGAAAAACATAATAGTAGAGTTTATGAAAAGTATTAGAGTAGCTGATATAAAGTCAATGCCTGTTGTAGTTTCTGAAGATACCGCTGTTTATGATGCCATAGTTACTCTTTTTTTAGAAGATGTAGGAACACTTTATGTTCAGAACAAAGGTGCCTTAGTTGGCGTAGTGTCGAGAAAAGATATCATAAAAACTGCAATAGGTAATACGGATATTCATAAAGTGCCCATTGGGGTAATCATGACTAGAATGCCGAATATTGTTTATGCCATAGATAATGAAAGTGTATTAGAAGCGGCAGGGAAGATTATGATTCATGAAATCGATAGCTTGCCAGTTGTTGAGCCATATAAAGCCGAGAGCGGTAAAGAGCTGTATAAAATTACAGGAAAGATATCTAAGACGAATATTACAAGATTTTTATTTAACTTAAGTAAGGAGTAAAGAAAGGCTGAAAGAAATTAGAAAAAATATAAAAGGAGGTGCTGGGTCCATGCTAGTTTTTTCATGAAGCTTTGGGCAACTTGGAGCATGGACATATATATGGATATAGAAAACGCAAAGCTGATGATATATGTTTTATCTGATTCTCTTGGAGAGACAGCTGAGCAGGTAGCAAAGGCTGCAGTAGCTCAATATACAAACATTATTGTTGAGATAAAAAAGGTTTCATATGTAACTCACAATGAAACCATAAAGGATTTAGTCAATGAAGCTGCTAATTATAATAGCATTATCATGTTTACCTTGGTTATGCCTGAACTCAGAAATTTTCTTATTGAAGAGGCAGCAAGGCACGGTATTAAATGCGTTGATATTTTAAGCCCTGTTATTGATTCTATAGAAAGTGTTACACACACGCATCCTACATATACTCCAGGAATTATTAGAAGATTAGATGAAGAGTATTTTAAAAAAGTGGAAGCCATAGAATTCGCAGTGAAATATGATGATGCAAAAGATATAAGAGGAATTAAAAAGGCTGATGTTGTAATTGTTGGCGTTTCGAGAACGTCAAAGACACCTCTGAGTATGTATTTAGCTACAAAGAATGTAAAGGTTACAAATATACCTCTTGTGCCAGAAGTAAAACCTCCCGAAGAAATTTTTGAGATATCTCCTAGAAAAATAATAGGACTGACGAATAGCCCATTAAAGCTAAATGCAATCAGGCAAGAAAGATTAAAAGCCTTAGGGCTTAGCCATGAAGCTAATTATGCAAACATGGAGAGGATAATGGAAGAGCTTGACTATGCAGAAAAAATAATGAAAAGTATAGGATGTCCTATCATTGATGTGACTACAAAGGCTATTGAGGAGACAGCAGGAATTATAATGAAAATTATAAAGGAGGGAAACTAATTTATGACAAAATATGTTTATAACTTTAATGAGGGTAAGGCTTCTATGAAGGATTTGCTAGGGGGAAAAGGAGCAAACTTAGCGGAAATGTCTAATATCGGTTTGCCTGTACCACCAGGCTTCACCATTACTACTGAGGCATGCAATGAATATTACATAAAAGGTGAGACTTTATGGTCAGAACTAATTGAGCAAATTAATAAATCTGTATTTGAGCTAGAAGAAAAAACAGGTAAAAAATTTGGAGGCTCTATAAATCCGCTGCTGGTTTCTGTAAGGTCAGGTGCTAAGTTTTCAATGCCTGGGATGATGGATACAATACTTAATTTAGGATTAAATGACCAGACAGTAGAGGTACTGGCTAAGAATGCTGAAACTCCTAGATTTGCCTACGACAGCTATAGAAGATTCATTCAAATGTTTAGTGATGTTGTTATGGGTATTGAGAAGTATAAATTTGATAAAATATTTGATAATATAAAGCGAGAAAATAAAGTTGAAGTTGATACCGACTTGTCAACCGAGAATTTAATGAAAGTTGTATTGGAATTCAAGGAGCTGTATAGAAAAGAAATGCATGATGTTTTTCCTCAAGACCCTAATGAACAGCTATTATTGGCAATAACAGCTGTATTTAAGTCTTGGAACAATGAAAGAGCCATTATCTATCGACAGTTAAATCAAATACCTGATTCCCTAGGAACCGCAGTAAATATTCAATCCATGGTTTTTGGAAATATGGGAGATGACTGTGGAACCGGTGTTGCTTTTACTAGAAATCCAGCAACGGGTGAGAAGAAACTATTTGGAGAATTTCTTATGAATGCCCAGGGAGAAGATGTTGTTGCTGGCATCAGAACACCGTATGATATAGACAAATTAAGTGAAATAAGCAAAGCTGTTTACGATGAATTTTGTGAAGTAGCACAGCTTTTAGAGAACCATTATAAAGATATGCAGGATATTGAATTCACCATAGAAAAGGGCAAGCTTTTCATGTTGCAAACTAGGAATGGAAAGAGGACCGCAGCGGCAGCTATACGTGTGGCTGTTGAACTAGTAGAAGAAGGTAAAATAACCAAAGAAGAGGCAGTGATGAGAGTAGAGCCCAATCAACTGGATCAACTGCTTCATCCTGCTTTTGTAAAAGAAACATTAAAAAAAGGTGAAGTAATAGCAAAGGGACTTCCTGCATCACCTGGAGCAGCAAGTGGTAAAGTATATTTTACAGCTGAGGATGCTACGGTAGCTGCCAAGTCAGGTGAAAAAGTAATACTTGTGAGACAAGAAACTTCTCCAGAGGATATAGAAGGTATGATTTCCTCACAAGGAATCCTGACAGCACGAGGGGGCATGACATCTCATGCAGCTGTAGTAGCTAGAGGCATGGGCAAATGTTGTGTAGCTGGCTGCGAAGAAATAAAAGTAAATGAAGAAGAGAAAATATTTATAGCTGGAAATAAGGTATTTAAAGAAGGAGACTATATTTCTCTTGATGGAAGTACTGGGATTGTTTATGAAGGGATTATTGAAACACAGGAGCCGGAATTAAGCGGACATTTTGCAATTTTAATGTCTTGGGCTGATGATTTAAGAAAACTGAGAGTAAGAACAAACGCAGACACACCAAAAGATGCGGCTCAGGCA
>JAUQXG010000163.1 GCA_030834765.1 Lutispora sp. | reverse complement strand
CCTACACCATTTTCTAATTGGGAAAAGTCTTCATAACTTTCATAATAGGGGAGTTCAATATTCCCAAGCAAATAGAACTCGTCTGATAAGTGAACAAATCTTGTTCCAAATCTTTCTAGATAATCCTTTTGTAATGCTGTGATCTGCTGTATTGCGTTCGATGCTTCAAATTCATCAAATTCCTTTAGATCAATAAGCCCTTCTCTATGCTTTGTTAGCCCCACCGGAACCACTGCAACGCAGCTTAGTTGAGGGTAGTACCCTGATAAGTCTTGAAGTGTCTTAGATAATTCATCTCCATCATTCACTCCTGGACAAAGAACAATTTGAGCTTTATTCTCTATATTGCCTTTATGAAGTAAATCAAGATACTCTATCAATTTACCCGCATTTTTATTATTTAGCATCTTCTTTCTTAAATCTAAATTTGTTGTATGCACTGAAACATTAATGGGACTTATCCTATATTTTATTATTTTGTTAATGTCTTCTATACTTAAATTTGTAAGAGTGACAAAATTACCCTGCAAAAATGAAAGCCTTGTATCATCATCTTTAAAATATAGGGTATTTCTCATTCCTTTTGGCAACTGGTCAATGAAGCAGAATATACACTTATTATGGCAGCTTTTAGGTTCATCAATAATGCCTTCAAATATGATTCCCAAATCCTCATCATAATCCTTCTCTACTTCATATTCCCATATTTCTCCGTCCTTCTTCATAATCTCAATTTCTAAATATTCATCACATATGACATATTTATATTCCAATATATCTTTAATTTTTTCATCATTTATTGATAATATTATGTCTCCTTTTTCTATACCTAACTCATGAGCTATGCTTGAAGGAAGTACATCTACAATATGTACTCCTTTTTTCTTCAAGTTTCTTCCCTCCTATTTAGCATTATTTTCTATATAAGCTTCTAATATATTATAACTATGTTTTATTTTGCACACAATAACAATATTAAAACAAAAATATTTAAAAACTTAAAAGACTGATGTTGTTTGAATTATTCATTCAAATTATCCATCAGTCTTTTAAACAGTATAACACAATTTTAATTATTCATTCAAATCCGGATGTACTCCTGTATTTGTATATATTACCCATTCGCAAATATTCGTAACATGATCCGCAACTCTTTCAATATATTGACTTACAAACAGGAAACTTGTGGATTGGTTTATCTTTTTAGGATCTTCCATCATTAAAACTAAAAGTTCTCTAAATATTTGTGCATGAATACCATCTACAATATCATCCCTTTCAGAGATTTCTTTTGCCTTTTCAGCATCTTGATTCACATAGGCATCTATACTATCTCTGACCATCTCCGTAACAATTTCCGCCATTCTTGGTATATCAATAAGTTCTTTTATATATTTTTCATTCGCTAGACGTTTTGTGATTTTCGCAATATCAACAGCATGATCTGCCATTCTTTCTAAATCTGTAATTATTTTTAATGAAGTTGCGATCATTCTGAGATCTTTAGCCATGGGCTGCTGAAGTGCAATTAGTTTTAAGCAAAAATCTTCAATTTCAAGTTCCATTTTATCTATCACATCATCAGCCATAATAACTTTTTCCGCAAGCTCGATATCTTTATTCTTAAGTGCTTGAATGGAATGAATCAAGGCCTCTTCTACCCTGCTTCCCATTCTGAGAATTGATAGCTGTAAGTCCTGAAGCTCTTTATCAAAATAACTCCGTGTCATTTATATCTCTCCTTTATCGTGATCTATTAACCAAATCTTCCTGTAATATAATCTTCTGTCTTCTTATTTTTCGGATTATAAAAAAGATTGACCGTGGAATCATGTTCTACTATTTCTCCTAACATGAAAAATGCTGTATAATCAGAAATCCTCCCAGCTTGTTGCATATTATGGGTAACAATGATAACGGTATAATCTTTTTTTAATTGTTGAATTAAATCTTCAATCTTCAGTGTAGACCCTGGATCTAGGGCAGAAGTAGGTTCATCCATGAG
>JAUQXG010000162.1 GCA_030834765.1 Lutispora sp. | reverse complement strand
TTGTATTATATGGAAAATACTAATCTGTTATTATATAAGTGCATTTATATAATAACAGCTTAGTATCTGTTTACTCTTCTTCCTCTGGCAACTCACCATTATGATAAACATCCTGAACATCATCATTATCTTCAAACATATCCATCATCTTATATATTTTTTTGATGTCTGCTGCATCCGATACAGAAACAGTATTTTGTGGTATCATAGCGACTTCAGCTGAAACCATAAGTATTCCGGCTTTTTCTAACTTCGCTCTAACTTCAGAAAAAAGCTCTGGTGTAGTAATTATTTCATAGGAATCATCTTCAGAGATAAAATCATCAGCACCGGCATCTAAAGATTGCATCATTAACTCTTCTTCATTAACTTTTTTATCTTTTTCCACAATAATTATGCCTTTTTTATCGAACATCCAACTAACACATCCAGTGCTTCCTAAACTTCCGCCATTCTTATCAAAAATATGCCTCACATCTCCTGCTGTCCTATTTCTATTATCAGTCAATGTTGTAACTATGACAGCTACTCCACCTGGGGCATACCCTTCATACATTATCTCCTCATAGTTAACCCCTTCTAATTCCCCTGCGCCTTTTTTTATTGCTCTTTGTATTGTATCATTAGGCATATTGTTAGCTTTTGCTTTGGCCACTGCATCTGCCAATTTAGTATTGCTTTCAGGGTTAGACCCACCTTTTGCAGCAATAGCTATTTCTTTACCTAATTTAGTAAATATCTTTCCTCGCATAGAATCTAACTTTCCTTTTTTGTTCTTAATGTTCGACCATTTCGAGTGTCCGGACATTGAATTACCTCCCTTGTGGTTAATTAACATTTAATATTATACAATAAATAGCTCTAATTTAATAGAAAAATTTATATATACAACTTATTATTCACAATTTATATATAATGGACAAACTAGTTTTGAATATTGTTATTATAATAGGTTAAATTAAACAATAAAGTTTGTAAAAGTGGTGATTAAATGAGTGATATAAAATGTAAGAGCAAAACCATTATAACGGGAATACTCGCTGGCCTTGCAAATGGCCTCTTCGGGTCTGGAGGCGGCACTGTTCTGGTACCATGTTTAGTTTTCTGGAATAACATTGAAGACCATAAAGCACATGCAACAGCTATAGCTGTAATACTACCACTTACTATAATCAGCTCTTATATATACATTAAGAATAATCTGGTAGATTACAATTTGACATATAAAGTTACCATTGGTTCTATAATTGGCGCTTATGTGGGATCAACCATGTTAAATAAAATCTCTAGCCAAATGCTTAGAAAAACCTTTGGGATTTTTATGATAATAGCTGCCTTTAGGATGTTGTTCTAATGTTTATATATATTATAGGTTTTGCAGCAGGCTTAATTGGAGGGATGGGTATAGGTGGAGGAACTATACTCATTCCTGCCTTAGTCTTCTTTCTAGGTGTGAACCAGCAGATTGCTCAAAGTGTTAATCTCTTATCGTTTATTCCTGCAGCTATCATTGCTATCCTTGTGCATATAAGAAAAAAAAATATTCAAACAAAAATAGTATTAAAGCTTATTCTGCTAGGATGTATTGGTGCTCTTATCGGTTCCTTTTTAGCTGTAAGCATAAACCCCAATATTTTAAAAAAAGCATTTGGTATTTTTCTATTAGTTATGGGTATCAGAGAGATCAAATCTAAAGGAGATGAAAAAAAAGGATGATATTGAAAAAGTATCTGAGCACTTTATATTTGACAAAAAGAATTAAGAATTATAAAAGTAAAAACGTTAACTTTGGAAGCCGCGAGAATGAAATATGTGAAAATTATTATAGGGTAGACGATGAAGACAAGGATGGAAGAGGCTTATTTTAAGAGATAAGAAAAACATATTTTTCTTATCTCTTAGAATATTAAATATTAATTAAATACTTGTTTAATTTAGCTATTGTTATATTATCTAACTCTACTCTTATTTGGATACCATTTTCTGCATAGGTTTCTTCAATAATCTTTCCATTTTCATGCACTAAAGGCAGCGAGGAACCTTCAGAATATGGTATTAATAAATCTATAATAGATGATTCTTTTGATGATTCTGTCTCAATAATTTCAAGTAATGAATTGATTTCTATTTTGTTAAAGGCAGAAATATATATTTCATTACTTCTTCTATCTGAATTTGCTTTTACTATATCAAAATTTTCAATCTTATCGCATTTGTTATATGCAATTATCATGTCATTTTCTGAGGCACCAATTTCATTTAATACACTATCCACTACAGCCATTTGATTTTCATGCATATTATTGCTAATATCAACTACATGTATAAGTAAATCTGCGTAAATTGCTTCTTCTAAAGTTGATTTAAAAGCTTCTACAAGATAATGCGGTAGCTTTTTTATAAATCCAACAGTATCAGTAATTAGAATTTCCTTTCCGGAATTTAATGCTACTTTCCTTGTGGTAGGATCCAAAGTTGCAAATAACTGATCCTTAGCATATATAT
>JAUQXG010000161.1 GCA_030834765.1 Lutispora sp. | reverse complement strand
GTGGCGAATTCGGGCCGCAGTGTTTGAGTTTGTGTACAGGCAATGCGGCCCTTTCTTTTCTTTATAGTTCAAATAAGAACAATCATTATATAGCAATACTTAGGGGGAATATACATGAAGAATAATATCAAGGAATTTATTTTTATAAATATAGGTTTGGCTCTTGTGGCAGCGGGCATATACTATTTTCTTATCCCAAATAATCTGGCAGCTGGAGGGGTTAGCGGTCTTTCAATGATTATTAACCATTTTGTACCACAGATACCAGTAGGACTTTTAATGCTTATTATGAACCTTATTTTATTTGTAATGGGAATTATATTCATAGGCAGCAGCTTTGGTATCAAGACCATATATTCAAGCTTTTCTTTATCAGGCATGATATGGATACTTGAAAGTTTTTTACCTATAAAAGCTTCATTAACTGGAGATATTTTTTTGGAGCTTATATTTGGAATATTGATTGCAGGAGCAGGTATGGCAATCGTATTTCTAAATAATGCATCTACAGGGGGAACGGACATAATCGCCAAGATTCTTAATAAGTACTATCATATAAATATAGGCAGAGGGGTTTTGATTTCTGATTTCTTAATTACTCTTGCAGCTGCCTTTGCTTTTGGTATAAAAATTGGCTTATACGCTCTACTTGGAGTAATTATAAACGGATTTGTCATAGACTTTGTTATAGAAGGTATTGAGACGAACAAGCAGGTTACTATTGTCACTACAAAAGTAGACATTATCAATGCTTTCATCATTAGCAACCTTGGCAGAGGAGCGACAGTATATTTAGCCAAAGGAGCATATACAAATGAACAAAAAGAGATCATTACAACAGTGGTAGATAGAAAAGAGTTTATAAAGCTGAGAAGTTTTATAAAGGAAGTAGATCAGAGAGCATTTGTCACTGTAAATAATGTTCATGAAACATTAGGAGAGGGCTTTAAAAGTTTAATGCAGTAGGGAGGAGTTAGGATGAAGAATAGCTATAAGTTTTTTCAAAACAGGGAGTGCGAATATTTTCCTTGTCACAAAGTAGCGGATGAAGAAAAGTTTAATTGTCTTTTTTGTTATTGTGCATTGTATTTTTTAGATGAAAAATGTGGCGGCAACTTTCAATATTATAATGGCATAAAGGATTGCAGCCAATGCCTGATACCTCATGGAGAAAAGGGCTATGAATATATAATAGGTAAAATAGTGGAAGTAAATAAAGAGAAGCGAAATAAAGAGCAGGTGTAAAGCCTTCAGTAAAATTATTTTTATAATAGGAGTTTATGGATATGATGAGGAGTAAAACAACAGCAATATTTATGGCGATACTGGCGGCTGCATTATATGGTATAAGTGCTCCTGTATCTAAGCTATTGCTTGTAGAGATACCGCCTACTTTAATGGCATCTCTGCTTTATCTTGGTGCAGGGTTTGGAATGCTGGCAATGAACATCCTAAGAGGATTCCGTAAAAAAGAGCTTATTGAAGCAAAAATAACATCAAAAGAAATGCCATATATTATTGGGATGGTGATACTTGATATTGTGGCACCTGTTTGCTTGATGATTGGACTAAATATGACAACAGCTGCCAATGCATCGCTGCTAAACAACTTTGAAATTGTAGCTACATCGCTTATTGCCTTATTTATATTCAAAGAGGCCATTGGAAGGAGGATGTGGATTGCAATTTCACTGATCACATTATCAAGCATTATTTTATCATTTGAAGATTTAAGCAGTTTTTCGTTTTCAATGGGTTCAATATTCGTTATACTTGCTTGTCTTTGCTGGGGCTTTGAAAACAATTGTACCCGGATGCTATCCTTGAAGGACCCTCTGCAAATAGTTGCGGTGAAGGGTTTTGGATCTGGCGTTGGTTCACTGATTATTGCACTTTTACTAAAGCAATACAGTACAAATTTTTTATATCTATCCATAGCTTTATTATTAGGATTTGTAACTTATGGTCTTGGTATATGCTTTTATATTAATGCACAACGAGAGCTTGGCGCTGCAAGAACAAGTGCTTATTATGCAGTAGCCCCCTTTATTGGCGTGCTGCTATCAATCATCATCTTTGGTCAACAAATTACCACATCATTTATTATGGCATTGATAATCATGATAGCCGGCGCATATTTTGCAGCAGTAGAGCATCATAGGCATAGTCATGTTCATGAAGAAAGAACTCATGAGCATAGGCACAACCACAGTGATAGCCACCATACCCATGGGCATGATTACAAGATCGATCATGAACACAGCCATATTCACACCCATGAAAAAACAGAGCATATACACATCCATACACCTGATATGCATCATGCTCATTCTCACTAAAATATAGAATAGTATATCTTTGCATAATTGAGCAAAATCATAATAAACTGGCAGGGAAATCCAAATATTTCTAGAACTATATAGTTACATTGTTATAAATTCTTCAAAGTTTTTATTAAATATGAGGGGGTTTCAATCGTGCGTGATAAGCTAGATTTATCAAAAATGGGATTTTCAACAAAAGCGATTCATGGAGGCCATGAGGAAAATACAGCTGGAGCATTAGCTACACCTATTTATCAATCTTCAACATTTGTATTTGATTCAGCAGAGCAGGGAGGCAGAAGATTTGCTCTAGAGGAAGGCGGCTACATATATACTAGGCTTGGAAATCCAAATTGCACTGAATTCGAAGCAAAGATAGCTTTACTAGAAGGAGCAGAGGCAGCTATGTCCATGGCCTCCGGTATGGGAGCCATAACTTCAGCTTTTTGGACTGCATTAAAAGCAGGAGATCATATCATTTCAGCAGACACATTATATGGATGCACCTTTGCATATCTAAACCATGGCATAAGTCGCTATGGCGTTGAAGTCACATTTGTTGATACAAAAGATCCGGAGAACGTGAGAAAAGCAATGAGACCTAATACAAAAGTAGTTTATTTGGAGACACCAGCCAATCCAACTATGGATATAGCAGACATTGAAGCCATAAGCAAAATTGCTCATGAAAATGAAGGTTGTCTTGTGTTTGTAGATAATACATATTGTACTCCATATATTCAAAGGCCTATAGAGCTTGGAGCCGATGTAGCATTACATTCCGCTACAAAATATTTAAATGGTCATGGCGATGTCATAGCAGGTATCGTTGCAGGTAAAAAAGAATTTATAGACCAAGTAAGGTTATTTGGGGTAAAGGATATGACAGGCTCGGTTCTTAGTCCTTTTGATGCCTATTTAATTTCCAGAGGAATGAAAACATTGGAAATCAGAATGGAAAAGCATTGTGCAAATGCCATGAAGGTTGCAGCATTTTTAGAAAGTCACCCAGCAGTGGATAAAATTTATTATCCTGGGCTCAAGAGCTTCCCACAATATGAATTAGCGAAAAAGCAAATGTCACTTCCAGGAGCGATGATCGCTTTTGAAATAAAAGGTGGAGTAGAAGAAGGCATAAAGCTGATGAATAATCTGAAGCTTTGCACATTGGCAGTAAGCTTAGGAGATGCAGAGACACTTATTCAACATCCAGCTTCCATGACACACTCCCCCTATGCAAAAGAAGAAAGAGAAGAATGTGGGATAAGCGATGGTCTTGTAAGATTATCAGTGGGGTTAGAATCGGTAGAAGACATCATAGCTGATTTAAAATCAGTATTAGACACATTAAAATAAGCTATTTGAAGCACATCTTCAAGTCATGGGAAATAACCCGATATGGCTTTTTAGGTCAATAGGATGAGATGGATTTTCTTTTAATAGCAAAAGCAGAACCCTGCAGAATCACTATGACAAGTGTAACCGCAGGGTTTTTAAAATACTTATTTACTGATTTTGCTCCAATCCCATAATTCTTTATGAATGAACCAAACAAGGTTATTTGAATTTAAGGTAATTGTATTTCTCGATGAGAAAATTTGTACCGAAAGGCATATGAGAAAGCGATGATTACATTCAAATGAAATGATTAAATGATAAGGGAGAATAAATTTTATGGAGAATTATTTGGACTTCGTCATAACAAATGACTTAAAAAAAGATATACAACAATACTTTTATAAATATGGCAAACAAGATACATTTGAACATACATTAGATGTTGTCAATGAATTATATGATATAAAAAAGCAATGGGGCCATATTGAAGAGGGAAGTGAATTAGCTTGCTTCTGCCATGATCTTGGAAGAGTTGTAAAGAATGATGAAATAATTGATTTTTGTATTCAAAACCAGATTCCTGTTTTGGAGGAGGAAAAAATGTATCCTTCCATTTTGCATCAGAAAATATCATGCTTTATTGCAGAAAGCGTATTTCATCTAAAAGATGCAAATATTTTAGATGCCATCAAATATCATTCAACCTCAAGAAAAAATCCAAAGATGATTGATATAGAAGTATTTTTATCTGACAAAATGAGTTGGAAGGAAGCGGGATATAAGGAATTAGCGCAAAAGGTAAAGGAAGCAATGAAGGTTTCAAAAGAATATGCCATGTTTTATTATTTGAATGAGTTGCATAAGGATAGAGAAAGCCTAAGATTATATCATTCAGATACAAAAGATGCTTTCGAGTATTTTAGAGAAAAGATAGACCGTACTGCTATGCAATAGCTAAACAGTATAAAGTGAAAACTATTTTATATGATAGGATATAGTAAGAGGGAAAATATGATAAATAGAAAAAGAGCGATCTATATTATAGTTATTGTAATAGCTGGATGCCTTATTATGGCGTGGGTGGATGCAATGATCAGACCTAATTATGCAGTCAAATCTATTGTTAAAATTGCTTTATTCACCCTTTTGCCAATTAGTTATTCCTTGTTTGATAGGCAAATCAATTTTCGTAAGCTTTTTAATTTTAATAAAAATAGTATGAAATTATCTGCCTTTCTTGGAGCTGGCGTGTATATATTCATACTTGGTGCTTATTTTATTCTTACCCCATATTTTGATTTTTCACAAGTTACGATAGCATTGCAAAATAATATTGGAGTAAATAAGGAGAACTTTATATTTGTAGCAATATATATTTCATTGATTAATTCATTATTGGAGGAATTCTTCTTTCGTGGAATTTCATTTTTAACTTTAAAGGATTTATTAAATAGGAAAATATCTTATCTTTTTAGCGCTGCCACTTTTGCATTGTATCATATTGCGATAATGACCAGTTGGTTTAATCTTTCATTATTTATAATCTTAATTGTTAGTTTATTTGCAGCAGGGCTGATCTTTAATTGGTTAGATGAAAAATATAATAATATTTATGTTTCTTGGACAGTACATATAAGTGCCAATTTAGCTATCAATACCATAGGCTGCATACTGTTTGGAATTCTATAACTCCGGCAGCAATGATTGTAACATTATTGTTTTTATAGGATAGAGAATCGCTTTATGCTATAGACAAAGCAAAAGAAAAGTGATATATTTATATCATAAAGGGATAAATATATCACAAATGGGAGGCGCTTTATTATGATAAAAAAACAGTTTTATATGGGGTTTGCAGGTTTCTTGGGCTTTATGAGCTTTCGCTACTTTTATTCCGGTGATTTATTAGATTTATCGTATCTTGGATTTTTCGCTTTCTTTGCAAACTTTATGATTGCGAAAATTAGTGGAAGCAAGGAAGATGAACGATATATTGAAGATAAGAAAGCAGCATTAGCGTTTATTGGCCAATTTGCTATTATTGAACTGTTTATTATATGGTGTGCAACCATGATTGTGAGAAATATCGGTTTTATTTCCGTATTGCTCTCATTATCATATGCAATTACATTAAATGTATATGCTGTAAAGCTATATATATTAGAGGAAAAATAATATGGCTGAATTTATTTGTAATCTAAAAAAATATAGACAATTGAAAGAACTTACACAAGAACAGCTTGCAGAAATTGTGGGTGTACGAAGAGAAACAATAATGAGACTTGAAGCTGGGAAATATAACCCTTCATTAAAACTTGCTGTAGATATTTCAAGAGCAGTAAATACTCCTATTGAAGAAATATTTATATTTGATTAGCTTCATTTTATGAGGATTGCCTTTGGCGATTTATATGACATATCATTCTATTGCTATAACATTGAATTACCATATTGTACCACGAGCATTGAAAGATTGAAATTATTTCAATCTTTCAATTGCCGAATTGCGAGCGTATGTTATGCAATAAAAAAAGAACCTATTTTTTAAATAAGCTCTTCATGAAGTAGTGGAAGGTGCTTTCTACCAATTTATATTTTTAGTTTCTGCTTATAAAGTTCTACTGTTTCATGATAATCCATGATGATTCCTTCTTCTCTGACAAAATTTCCATAGCCTTTCGGCTCTCCTTTTAACCTAGGAAGAAGTTGAAAATGCAAATGATTTCTTTTACCGTCACATATTGTACACATATAAACTTTTTCTGCACCTATAATTTCTTTATGAAGTTTAATGATTGCATCTGATATTTTTAGTATATGCGTTCCTAGTTCAAGAGGCATTTCAGAAATGTCTTCATAATGTTCCTTTGCTACAATAATTGTCTGTCCAGTTGCTCTTGGATATTTTTCAAATTGGCACCTTACCTTTTCATCCTCGTAAAAAATTAAGCCTTCATCAGGGAATATATCTCCTGTATTAAAGTTATAACATCCGAAGCATATGCCTTTCTCTTGCAATTCTTTTATCTTTTCGAATCTTTGATTTAATGCTTTTTCTTCGTTTTCGGACAACTGCTTAACATACAATTTAACCTCTCCTCTTCATAGCATGAATAAATACATATTACTATTATAAATTAAATGTTATATTTTGTAAATTTATAATTTGGGTATGCCAATGTAATAGATAATTTATGCGACATATGCAAAGAGGCAAAGTAGGGGCTTAGGCTCTTTTATTTTGCTCTATACTTTATTGTTATGGGGGAATGTGGTAATGTAAGCACATAAGTAGAATGATGCATTCTTTGGATGGAGGTATATCATGGATAGCAATGAACTCAAGAAATGGGTAGTTGAAAACAATATTCGGCAAAGAACTACCGAAGGGTTCTGGCAATGTTTTGAGAACTATAAGATAGAAGAACCTGATGAGTATAATGAGTATTTCAATAATTTTGATGAAGATTTCTTAATTCTATGTATGAGTCAAGTAGCACTTAAAATTAGGAATTGGGATAAGTTTGATGAAGGATATAATGAGAATCATGAATTTGTTGAAGCATATCTAAAATTAGAATATAAAAACAAATATATAGGCTATTACAGTTTGCTTTTTAATTTTTCAGGCGAAGAATTTGATGATTATTTTGTTTTAGAGTAGATTTTCTAATTCACAATTTTTAAATACGTTGATTAGAAAAAAATATAATATCAGAAGGAGAGAGCATATGTCAAAGATATTCCCTGAGCCAGTAAAAAACTTACCTGATCCAGATATTCCATTGAAAGGTATAAGCGCCCATCTTTCACAAGGAGAAAACCATCAGATCATTTTTATGGAATTTGCTGAAGATATTGATTTACAGGAACATTCTCATGAAAGCCAATGGGGGATAGTTCTTGAAGGGAAAATTGAATTAATTATTGATGGAGTTAGAAATATATACATAAAGGGTGACAGATATTTTATTCCTAAGGATGTAAAACATTCAGGAAAAATATTTGCTGGATACGCAGACATGACATTTTTTAATCAAAAGGATAGATATAAAGAGAAAAAATAGCTAATTACATCACATTATTATAATTTTATGGCACACTATGAGAAAAAGTGTGAACTACCCTTCCCTTTCATGTTTGAGGATGGTAGAATTTAGGTTATGATATATAAAAAGGAAAAACATAAGGAGGGTTTAAGTAGATGAGTGATCATAAGATAAAAGCTATCATTTTTGATTGGGGAGACACTCTAATGAGGGATTATATTCAATATAGTGGACCAATGGTGGATTGGCCACATGTAGAAATTGTACCAGGAGTTGAAGATGCGTTATCGCAAATTTATAATGATTATATTTGCTGTGTAGCTTCAAACGCAGGCGCTTCAGACTCAAAGATGATGGGTGCTGCATTAGAACGTATTGGCATAAAAATGTTTTTTAAAGAGCTTTTTACATCTCAAGAACTTGGTGCAAAAAAACCTAACATTATGTTTTTCAAAGAAATACTAAAAAGATTAAATATGAATCCTAATGAAGTTATTATGGTAGGGAATGATTATATCAAAGATATTAAACCAGCTAAAACTGTAGGAATGAGAACCGTATTATATTCAGAAGTTAAAAATACAGAACCGACTCCTTATGCTGATTATACAATAAGTTCTATGGCACAATTATATTCAGTGATATCAGATTTCTGAATATAAATTAATAGAAAACAACTTCCACTATTGGTTCCTTCACTCAGGCTTACTGCTAGAATCATCTTTTGCAAAACAGCCTACGGCAACAAAAAATAAGCCCAATCCGCCCAAAATATAGGCCATTGGAGATTTGTTAACAAGAGCTATTATTATCCCAAAAAGGAGTAGCGCCATTCCACAGATAATTAACTTTGCATTATACTTTTCCACATGTTACACCTCCTACTTAAAATATATATAATTCTTAATGCCCTTTAGTGAAGGCGGAGAAAATTATCTTTATCCTTGGGGACTACTGAGGTTTATTTTCCTTTCTCCTTTTATTTCTAGCTCTTATTAAATTCCTCACTAATAAAATTAATCCAGTAAAAACCGCTCCAATTACTAGTGCTGGAATTACTATGTAAATACAGATAATGAAAATCTCAGCTTCTCTACTCCATTCCAAATCCTTTCACTCTCCTATCTAAAGCTTCATGGTTCGAAATTAAAAGCAACTATGAAGCTGCGCAATGTTATAAAAGTTGAGAATTAGTCATATTTTTTAAACTCAATTTTACTTGCTTGGTACATGTTATCTTTTAATGTGTAACTGATTTGAATCTCTCCAATAAAACCTGCCGGAGATATTTGTATACCCATGTTTGCGCTTAATTGATCATTAATCACTTCAAAACTACAAATACTATTAAAAGCGATATTAGAAAACAAGTTTTCGGGTTCAATATTTATTTTTTCTTTATCCATGACTGTTTTTTGATCGCTTATAGCAATTTCCACTTCATTGTCTGATATCTTTATTTTAAGATTTTTTAATAATATAGCTACGGGATCATCTATGTATGTTTCCAAAAGTGTTTCTGGATTTATTATGTGCGCTTCTGTAACATGTACTCCTGTCCCTGTCCCGGTTGTCAGAATAACAATTAATTCTTTTTGTCCATCGTGGTCAATATCATTTAATAAAAGTTCTGGAGCATATGTAGGGTTACTTACATTTTTCCAATCGAAAACTCGTTTACTTTCCTTAACTTGCAAAGTGAAATCTTCATACATTCCTTCGTTTTCTTTAGCAGATAAAGCTATTTCCATTTCAGGAATAGTTGCTACAATTTCTGGTGTTTTATCCTTTGTGGCAATGATAACAGAATTGGATTGTCCATCCCATTTTACATTAGCACCTAAGTTTTCAGCAATTGCCCTTACAGGGACCATTACCGTATCGTCAACAATCAGAGGTTGAATGCTTGACTTTATTTCTTGTCCATTCACAACTATTTTAATATGATTTGCTGCTGCAGAAACCACTCCCACAATAAGTGTAGATACAAGTAAAGTAACTCCAACGGACCATAACAATTTTTTCTTCATTATACGAAAACCTCCTAAAAATCATTGCATTAATCAATAGACGAAATATGTATAAAAACAGTTTCATTTTTAGTATACAATATATAAAATTATGAAAGTAATCATGATTATAAGTCGTTTGCCAATTCTGCTATACGTTTCTTTACATCACCCTTATAGATACCCCCATGATAACAAATTACTGTTTCAATATCATATTTCATCAATTTTTTCATGGATTTCATATTTAATTCATTATCAAAATTAATATCCTGGTCTGCTTTAGCAAGTAAACCTTCTTTAACATGAAGGATATCTCCGGCAATTAATATCTTATACTGTTTAAGGTATAAGCAAATATGTCCTGGTGTATGACCTGGTGTATAAATAACAGTGATTCCTCCACAATACGACAGCTCCTGTCCATCAATCAACGTTTTATCTACATTTACTCTACTGCTTTCAAAACCTGCTTTTAGATTTTTGTATATTATTTTCATATTATCAGGCAGATGTTCCAACCTGTCTTCAAGTCTAGCAAGTTTAACAGGCTTCTTCTTACCGTTTATATATTCTTTTTCTTCCTCATGGGCAAGAACCTCAACCCTACCAGGCATCTCTTTCAAGATGTCTGAAATACTTCCAATGTGGTCAATATCCTGATGGGTTAGAATTATCATCTTTAGTTTACTAAATGGTATCCCTTCTTTCTCAAATGCTTCATGAATCTGATGTAACTGACCGGGAAATCCAGTATCAACCAAAATGAGTGAATTCTTATCCCAAATCAGTGTTGGATGAATGATACTCGCCATTCCCATTATTTTAGTTGGTACTTCAAGCATATAAATTCCACTTTCAATCTTCATTTATTATTTTCCTCCCCAAAATTAGAATGATAAATTGTAGCTTAGATGTTGTAAAAATAATTTGAGCGGAAAATATTTTACAACACGTATTGACATTTATTTTATTTTATGTTATAATATGACAAAGTTTGTCAATTCATTATAAACGATTGCTAATATGATAGTCAATATAAATGTTAATTTAAGCGTATATCTATATAAATAGGTGTACGCTTTAATATTTTATTTCAATTGCGCTTGAAGGAAAGATTATTGAATTTGAAAGAAGGGGTATCGCTATGTCCATATATATAGCACTATTACGAGGTATTAATGTAGGTGGAAAAAATATAATAAAAATGGGAGATTTAAAACATGCCTTTGAAGCCATCGGACTTAGTCAGGTGCGAACATACATTCAAAGCGGCAATGTCCTGTTCAAATCAAATGAAGAGGAAGAACCGTTACGTAAGCGTATCGAGCATGAAATTGAGAGAGTTTTCGGGTTTGAGATCACAGTTGTTTTGAGGACGGACAAAGAGTTGGAGTATATTACTCAAAATTGTCCTTTTTCCCAGGAAGAAATATCGGAAGCCGAATTATCATCAGAAGCAGAGAGCTTATACATTTCCCTATTGACCCAAGCCCCTGCACAAGAAGGAATCCAGCTTTTAAACACCTATAAAAGCGAAAGGGATAAATGCCAAATTCAAGGAAGGGATGTTTTTCTTTTATTCCACCATAGTATTCGAAATTCCAAGCTGGCAAATAATCTTCATAAGCTGGGTGTGCCAGCCACTGTTCGTAATTGGAAAACAATAAATAAGCTTGTGGTTTTAGCAAAAACTATGGATATTTGATATGGAATAAAACTTTTTCTGATGATATATTTTATATCTAAGAGTAAGAATAAGAACGGGAATTTTATTTGCTGTTTATTTTTAAGAAATATATAGTATAATATTGTAATAGGTGATGGAGTTCGCCTTTAAATGCTTTAAGCTGATGACTCCTACTGTGATATAAAGTAGGAGTTTTTGTTTTTTTGTAAGGAGGAAGTATTCATGCAAAGTATTCTGTGTGTGGGCATAGGGGGATTTATTGGGGCATGTTTGCGATATATTGTATCTATAAGCTCTTCAAAATTATTCGGCACTCAATTTCCCTATGGAACTTTAGTAGTCAATGTGATAGGAGGAATTTTAATTGGTCTGATAATGGAATTTAGTTTAACAACAGATTTCATTTCTCCTAATTTAAAATTATTTCTTACAACAGGTATTTTAGGTGGGCTTACTACTTTTTCTACTTTCAGCTACGAGACAATAAGCTTATTGAATGATGGTAGGTATATAGTAGGTATTCTAAATATTTGTTTGAATTTAACTTTGAGTTTGGCTGGCGTAGTGCTAGGGAAATTTGCTTCACAAATAATATAAAGAGAATCATCATGATAGGTTCTGTTTCACTAGGATACATTTTATTTTGTAGAAAATGGTGGTAATATTAAGGTGTAAAGAATAGAATTCTTTACATCTTTCATTACTTTATTTGATATTCAAATGTTTACATTTGAATATCAAATAAAGCAATGAAAGACAAACATAGTAAGAAATGGAGGGGCGTATCATGGCACATATAAGAAAGGCTGAGACCTTTGAAGCTGAAATGTTAACTGATATAGCGATTCAATCTGAGGCTTATTGGGGTTATGATTCAGATTTTATGGAAACCTTCAAAAGCAAATATCGTGTGACAGAAGAGTTTATAAGAGAAAATCCAACTTTTGTTATGGAAGAAGAGGGAAATATAGTAGGATTTTATAGTATCCTACGAGATGATAAAGAGACGGCTTTAGAGTATCTTTATATTGAACCCAGTTACATAGGAAAGGGATATGGGAAGTTGCTGTGGAATCATATGGTTGATACTTTTAAAAATCAGGGCATAGATGAGATCGTTTTGGTAACTAGTCCACAAGCAAAAGATTTTTATGTGAAAATGGGTGCAATACTGATTGATGAGGTAGAGTCCCTTTGCAGGAAAGGTCGAAAAATACCACGCTTAGTGTATACATTTCAGAAGTACTAAAATAAATATGTGGAGGAAGCGCAATGAAAATACAAAGAATCAAAAATAGAAATTTCTTAGTTACCTATCATATTCCTCAAGGCTGGGATCTGAATTTACACTTTATAATAGGTCAAAAATATAACTATCTTATTGATACGGGGTTAGGACCATTGAGCTTGGAACCAATTATGGAGCATATAAAAGAGGATAATAAAAAGATAATGGTAATAAATACACATTATCACTGGGATCATATTTGGGGAAATAATGCATTGAGTGATTGCAATATCATAGCTCATAAGCTTTGCAGGGAGCTGATACAATCCAAATGGGAAGAAATGCTCCAAAGAAATGGAGCGCTTTGTACAGGGGAAGTAAAAATGCAGCTTCCAAATATGGTTTTTGATAATGAGCTATATTTTCCAGAGGATAAAATTAGAATCATATATACGCCGGGACACACAATAGATTCCATAAGCGTAATAGATGAAGAAGATAAAGTTTTAAATGCCAGTGATAATATCGGTGATACCCTTGAAGAAATAGTACCAACCATTTATTCCGAGAAAAGTCTTTACAGGGAAACTCTTTTAAAGTACAAACAAGTTGATTTTGATATATGCTTATCAGGGCACAATATTCCAGTAGGAAAAGAGGTTATAGATACAATACTGACAAAGCTAGAAGTCTAAGCAGACCTCTAGCTTTGTTTTGTTAAGAAGCTTGGGCTGCATGAAGTCTGGCATAAATACCTTTCTGCCCAAGGAGCTGTTCGTGAGTACCCAACTCTACAATTCCTGTTCCGTCTAATACTACAATCACATCCGCATGGCGAATGGTAGACAGACGATGGGCGATGACTAGGGTGGTACGCTCTTTGGAGATCTCATTTAGGGCCTGCTGGATCTCTTTTTCCGTTTTCGTATCCAATGAGGATGTTGCCTCGTCCAAAATCAAGATTGGTGTATTTCGCAGTACCGCCCGTGCGATGGACAGCCGCTGCTTCTGCCCGCCAGACAACCGTAGACCTCGCTCACCAATCAGTGTATCATAGCCCTTTTCCAGTCCCATAATAAACTGATGTGCATTTGCAGCCTTTGCCGATTCGATCACCTGCTCTCGTGTTGCCTTCTTTAGCCCATATACGATGTTTTGGTAGATGGTTCCATTAAAAAGAAAGGTGTCTTGCAGTACCATACTGATATTATCACGAAGGCTCCTGAGAGAAACATCCTTTATATCTATGTCATCAATGAGCACTGTGCCTTCACTTGGGTCATAAAAACGGTTAAGAAGACTAGCAAGTGTTGTTTTACCCACACCGGTCGTCCCCACCAATGCCACTGTCTGACCAGGCTGCACCTTTAAATTGATATGTTCCAATACAGGAATCTCTGGTGTGTAATGAAAAGACAGGTTGCGAAATTCCACTGCCCCTTTCACCTGATCCAGTTTCTTTGGGTGAGAGGCTTCTTTCACATCAGGCTCTTCATCCATCACCTCAAACACTCGTTCACACCCGGCAATGCCATTATGCAGCTGATCATTTACTTGGGAAAGGTTGATGATGGGATTATAAAAAAGTCCGAGATATAATATAAAACCTACAATGTCACCAATGGATACCTCGCCAATAGAGGTCAGATATCCGCCATAGATGATGATAACTACGGTTCCTACAGAGCTGAAAAAGAGGATAAAGGGATGAAAAATTTCTCCCATGCGGGTGGCATCCAAAAAGGCATGGGTATGGCGGCGTGCCAAAGATCCAATTTTTTGGACCTCCAGAGCCTGCTGATTGAATACCTGAATCTCTTTGATGCCGGAGAGGTTATCCTGCAAGGCACCGCTTAAATCACCCAGGGCCTGTTGGTTGTGGCGCCAACGCGGAAGGACCAGCTTGGAATATCCTACATTGGCCGCCATCAAGAATGGGATGGAAATCAGGCTGATCAATGCCAGTTTGACATTGATAGTAAACAGCATTACTGCAACACCTATAAAGGTTAAAATGTTGACAATGAGATCAGGCACCGCATGCGCGATCAGTAGTTCAGCATTGACTACATCATTGGTAATGCGGCTGGTCAATTGCCCCGTCTGCTTGTCGCTGAAATACTTCAGCGACAAGTGCTGCATTTTATCATACAATGCGGTGCGAAGGTCAGCCACATAGTGGTATGCCCCATAATGGGTCAAATATCCTCTTAAAAAGGAGCAGATTCCTTGTAAGGCATATACTCCTAGCAATATCAGACCCATTCGGAAAGATTTTTCAGCGATCTGTGGATCTCCTCCCGCGGCCAAATCAGTCAGTTCCCGCATAACCCAAGGGGAATATAAACTGGCTAAAGTGGAAACAACCACCGCCAGCATCCCAAAAACAATATAAATCCAATAATTCTTCGCTTCACGAAGAATTCTTAAACAAACCTTCATGACTGTACACTCCTGTCTTTACTTCATTAAGTCATAGGTAATGCATACTGGTCGTCCTGTGCGCGGCTCTTTGACAATTTCTGCATCAATATTGAATGCACTCTTTAAAACACTGCTGGTCATTACCTGCTCTGGTGTACCTTGGCTGATAATATCTCCACCGCGAATGGCAATGATATAATCTGAAAAGCGTGCAGCAAGATTCAAGTCATGAAGTACCATGATAATGGTACAACCTTGGTTTCTATTAAGGTTATATAGAAGCTCCAGTACCTCCAGCTGATGGGCAAGATCAAGATACGTGGTAGGTTCATCCAATAAGATAAGATCGGTCTGCTGTGCCAAGGCCATGGCAATCCATACCCGCTGTCGCTGCCCACCAGAAAGTGTATCTACTTCCCGACATTCAAATTCTCCTAGCCTGGTAACATCCAATGCCCATTTGACGATCTTCTTATCTTCAAAGGTCAGCTTTCCAAAGCCTCGCTGGTGGGGGAAACGCCCGTATGCTACCAATTCGCCTACTGTCAGCCCACTAGGAGCGGTAGGTGTCTGAGGCAGGATCGCCATCTTTTGGGCGACTTCCTTGGTGGAGAGCTTGCGAATGTCTTCACCGCTCAAATAGACCATACCCTTTTGAGGCTTCAAGATGCGCCCTACAGCTTTTAAAATTGTGGATTTTCCGCAGCCATTGGGACCGATGATGGCGGTGACCTTTCCTTGAGGAATATGCATATCCAACGCCTGTACAATCAGAGCTTCATCATAGGCGATATCCAGACCTTCTGTGGCAATACTATTCATTGTAACCTCACTTTCTATAGTAGCTTTCGATACTTCGTTTTTTAATTATTTTCTTGAATATAGGATAAATCTGCGTTTGAACTAGTGGGCTGTCTGCCCTGCCTTTTATGCTTACAGACCACTAGAAATATTTTATATTTTGATTGCTGCAAAGTGTTAATTTGATTTTGCCAGCAGGTAAAGGAAATAAGGGGTGCTTAAAATAGTAATAATAATCCCAGTGGGAATATCCGCTCCTAAACTGACTGTCCGGATAATGGTATCTGCTACCAGCACTACCAGTGCACCAACTAAGGCTGAAGCGGGCAGCAGCAGCTTATGGTTAGGTCCCACCAGTTTACGTCCTAGGTGAGGGCTGATCATTCCTACAAAAAAGAAATTTCCTCCCAAGGCTACGCTGCCAGAGGAAAGTGCCACGGAAGCAAGGGTAAGGCCGATAAACTCTCTTTTGACCGCTACACCCAGCCCTGTTGCTGTTTGGTTGCCCAGATGCAAGGTATTGAGCATACGGGATTTATAAAAAGCGTACAGGCAGAAAAATAGCACCCAGGGAAGCAGCACCATAATATAACGCCACTCGTCGCCCCAAAGACTTCCTGCCTGCCAGCGCTGGGCAAAGTCATACTGTGTCTTGTTTAGCCGCAGCGTAATCATCAAAGATAATGCCCCATATCCGCTGCTGGTGGCAACACCGGTTAAAATTAATCCTGTAGGTGAAATTTCCTTGCCTCGTCTATAAGAGAGCAGAAAGATCACAAAGGCCGCCATGATGCCACCAGCGAAGGCAAGCATCGGCAGTATATAGGGTGAGTAAATAGCCTTAGTAGAAAATATAGCAATATAAAGCATCACGAATAGTCCAGAGCCGGAGCTAATCCCCAAGGTACCGGGACTGGCCATGTCATTTTTCAGAAGGCTTTGCATGATACAGCCTGAAACACCCATGCCGATTCCAACTAGTATGGACAAAACAATGCGCGGCAGGCGGAATTCAAAAACAATTAAGTTCTGCTGTAGGGTTCCTTTTGCCATTAAAACATTGAGCACCTCCATAGGGCTTAAATTCATCTTGCCAGAGGCCATGCTGATCACTGCTAACAAGAACATGAGCGTACTCAACAGTATAATAATGCCTAAGCTCTTGCCTATGGTATATCCTGTCTTTTTCATTCAAATTCCCTCCTTTGCTTCCGTGCAATATAGAGGAAGTAGGGAACACCTACTATAGCGAAGATGATTCCTAAAGGCGTTTCATAGGGACGGTTGATAAGCCTGCCCAGCAAATCTGCCCCAACAAGAAATACTGCACCGTACAGTGCGGCTGCGGGAATGATATATCGATAGTCTACGCCCACCATATAGCGTACGATGTGGGGGACAATCAAGCCTACAAATCCCACTGGTCCCACTACGATCACTGAAAGACCGGTTAAAACCAGCACGATTATTGTGGAAAAGCCTTTGATCATACGGGTTCGGAGGCCTAATCCTGCTGCTACTTCTTCCCCTAAGCTTAAAACAGTAATGGAAGGAGACAGCGCAATGGCACCTGCCATGCCTATCACAAACAGCGGCTCGATAAATGCTAATTCGTTCCAGTTGGCACTGGCGGTGCCACCGGCAGTCCAATAGGCCAGTTCCTGGCCGATCTCATATTTGATAGCAATAAAGGAGCTGAAGGCTCCGAAAAGCATGGAGATAGACATCCCTGCCAGTACCAACCGTTGTGGTGTCATGCCCCGTTTACCAATGGAGGCAATAAAATAGGTCATCCCTGTGGCTACTCCGGCACCTATGCAGGAATAGAGCATCATCTGTCCATAGGAGCTACTGGATAAAAACGCCATGCAAAGTGCAATGGCAAAGGTAGCACCAGAGCTGATGCCCATCAAACCTGAATCTGCCAAAGGGTTGCGGGTTGTTCCCTGCATGATTGCACCGCAGACTGCCAGGCTGGAGCCAACTAAAATATCTGCTATGGTACGAGGAAAACGCAGAGTTTGGATAATCTGATGTTCGGTAATGCCTGGATTAAAATTAAAAATAGCACTCCATGCTGTTTTTAAACTCATATCCGCGGCACCAAAGGATATGGATGCCGCGGTAGTAAGAAATAGAAGGGCAAAGCCTGATATAATGTATCCTGTAAAATTTAACATTCCTTTTTTATGCTGCTTTAAATGAGTATTGTTTGACATTCCTTGCACCTCTGATAAATCTTTTTTCTCCATGCTATTGGACAACGGTCTCCAACAGCTTATCTATAATATAATCTAGCTGCCCCGTCATGCTGGTAACATCGGAATAGTAAAACAGGCCTGCAAGTTTTCCGGGAATCTTTATAATACGATCCTCTTTTACGGCAGGAATACTTTTCCATATTTCTGTTTGTGCGTATTCTGACTCATGATCCTCCTGGAGGAACCAAAGGACATAATCCCCAAAATATTCTGCTGCCACTTCGTAGGATAGGGAGCCTCTGCCTTCTCCTGTATCTTTAACTAGTTTTTCTAGCTTCTCTGACGTTTTAAGGTCAAGATATTGGTAAAGCAAAGTGCCTCCACGGGAGCCAGTTTCATAATAAATTCCATAAGAGTTGCTGCCCCAATCTTCGAAGATACTGAAGCTTTTATCCTTAAAGGCCCCTGATTGAAGCATTTTCTTACTTTCAGCCAGTTTGTTTTCAAAAGCAGTAATAGCCGCTTGAGCCTCTTTTTCACGGCCTGTTACCTGGCCAAGAAAGGTAAGTCGCTCAACTGAGGTCACAGTTCCTTCCGGTACTACGATAACAGGA
>JAUQXG010000160.1 GCA_030834765.1 Lutispora sp. | reverse complement strand
ATAAGGTGATAGGGAATGCAGAAGCGATAGCTACCTTGGCAGGCGGATGGGATGGATCACTTCGTGAAGATGGAACGCTAATGTGTGAGCTCAATGCAGTGATTGGTGCTACCTCGGAAATAGGATATCACAATTGCACAGTTAAAGTATATTAATAATACCCTTGAAAGGAGGAGAAAGAATGTCTGAAAAATTTAAAGTATTATATTATGTAAATCAATTCTTTGGGCAGATCGGTGGAGAAGATAAAGCGGGTATGGAGCCTGTTTATAAGGATGAAAAAATTGGACCTGCAGCTGGATTTGATGTGCTTTTGAAGGATCAAGGAGAAGTAGTAGGAACAATAATCTGCGGTGACAACTATTTCAACGAACATAAAGAAAATGCCATGAGCGTGATTCTTGATATGGTAAAAAGTAAAAATCCCGATATCGTTGTTGCAGGGCCTGCATTTAATGCAGGAAGATATGGAATGGCATGCGGCGAAATTGCAAAAGAAATAATAGAAAAGTTAAATATACCTGCTATTTCAGGAATGTTTATAGAAAACCCAGGAGTTGATAGCTTTAAAGGAAAGGTGATTATAGCAAACACATCTGATTCAGCTGCTGGCATGAGAAAAGCACTTCCAGCCATGGCTGAGATTGTTAAAAAAATAGTAAGAAAAGAAAGCCTGGGACCTCCAGAAGTGGAAGGGTACATACCTCAAGGAAAGAGACTTACTGTGTTTTCTGAAAAAAGAGGATCACAAAGAGCTGTAGAAATGCTTATTGCGAGATTAAATAATGAAAGCTTTAAAACCGAGCTTCCTATGCCTGTATTTGATAGGGTAGCGCCAGCTTCTGCTATTCAAGATATAAGCAAAGCCACGATAGCATTTGTTACAAGTGGAGGCATCGTGCCAAAAGGAAACCCAGACAGAATACAATCAGCCAGTGCTCAAAAGTGGGGCAAGTATAATCTGGCAGGTATAGAGGAACTTGGCACAGATTATTTCACTATACACGGCGGCTATGATCCAGTATATGCAAATGAAAGCCCTGATAGAGTAGTGCCAGTTGATATATTAAGGCAATTTGAAAAAGAAGGATTCATCGGAAAAGTATATGAGTGGTTTTATACCACAACTGGAACTGGTACATCAGTAGGCAATGCAATAAAGTTCGGAAAAGAAATAGGAGCCGAGCTAAAAGCTGCAGGAGTGGACGGCGTTATACTCACATCTACCTGAGGAACCTGTACTCGTTGCGGTGCAACCATGGTAAAAGAAATAGAAAGATATGGCATACCAATCGTACACATGGCTACAATAACAACTATTTGCCAATCTGTAGGAGCAAATAGAATAGTTCCGACTGTTGCAATTCCTCACCCTGTAGGAAATCCAAAACTTTCTCCGGAAGGCGAGCTTGAGCTAAGAAGAAGCCTTGTAAAGAAAGCGCTGAAAGCATTAGGTACAGAAATCACTGAAATAACGCAATTTGAGTAAGATGGCATCTTTAAAATCAAAGATGAAAGGGTGAATAAGATGGAGAAAAGGGAAAATTGGGGTAGCAGATTTGGTTTCATAATGGCAGCAGCTGGATTTTCAATTGGTTTAGGAAATATATGGAGATTCCCATATTTAACAGGTACAAATGGTGGTGGAGCATTTGTTTTTGTATATGTAATAATTTGTATAATAATAGGAATTCCATTGTTTA
>JAUQXG010000010.1 GCA_030834765.1 Lutispora sp. | reverse complement strand
AATGGGATTAGGCCATGCTTTTGAGATGGCTCCAGAATTAGAAAATGGATTCTTGCTTGAGCTTTCACAAGCCCAAATGGCAAGAGAGATATTCCCAAAAGCTCCCCTGAAATATATGCCTCCAACAAAATTTATGACTGGAAATATATTCAGAGGACATTTACAGGATGCACTTTTTAACGCAGTTTCCATATGGACAAACCAAGGAATACAGCTTCTTGGGATGATGACAGAAGCCATACACACGCCGTTTATTTCAGATAGAGCACTATCCATAGAAAATGCAAAATATATATTCAACAGCATGAAGGATATTGGCGAAGAAGTAGAATTCAAGGAAGGCGGAATGATTCAGACAAGAGCCCAGGATGTGCTTCAAAAGGCAGCTGATATGCTAGAGGAAATAGAAAGTGAAGGACTTTTCGCTACCATAGAACAAGGAAAATTTGGAGCCGTAAAAAGATCTAGAACTGGCGGAAAGGGACTAGCTGGGGTAGTAGAAAAAGATGCTAAATATTTCAACCCATTCATTGAAAGAATGCTTGGAGGTGACAGATCATGAGTTCAGGCCTATATTCAATGGACAAGAAACAAAACGATACAACCTTTGATCCAAAACAAGTAAGACCTTACGGCGATACCATGAATGACGGTAAAGTTCAAGTGAGCTTTACACTTCCTATAAAAGCAGATGAGCTGGCAAAAGAAGCGGCAAAACAATACGCAATGAAGATGGGACTAGAAGAGCCAAACGTAGCTCATATGTCAGACCTTGGAGTTGGCTATGCATACTTTGTAGTATTTGGAAGCTGCAGCCATGTATTAGATATAACAAGTATAAAAGTAATTAAAGTAGAAAGCCATGTAATGGACATGCATGCCTGCGATGAATATATCAAAGAAAATATCGGCAGAAAGCTGGTAGTAATCGGCGCAAGCACAGGCACAGATGCCCATACAGTAGGAATAGATGCCATCATGAACATGAAAGGCTATGCAGGGCATTACGGACTAGAAAGATACGATATGCTGGATGCGTACAATCTAGGCAGTCAAGTGGAAAATGAAGAGTTTATAAAAAAAGCAGTAGAGCTAAATGCTGATGTGCTTTTGGTATCCCAAACTGTAACACAAAAGAATGTACATGTACAAAACATGACAAACCTAATAGAACTTTTAGAAGCAGAAGGACTCAGAGATAGATTTATCGTCATCTGCGGCGGACCAAGAGTCTCCCACGAGCTGGCAATAGAGCTAGGCTATGATGCAGGCTTTGGCGCAGGCTCTTTTGCAGACGATGTAGCATCCTACTTCGCAGAAGAGATGGTAAAGCGAGGGAAAAAATAAAGTAACCAAAAATAAAATCACACTGCAAGTGGAATTGCAGTGTGATTAATTATTAGACCATCGCTGTGACACAACCACATTTGTGGAGGTCTCTTATAATATTATAATACCGAAATAATGTTTATAGTCAACAAAGTTTATTTTCTATCTCCTAAATTCATAGAGTCACCAGTGGGCTCTCCAATATCTTCTTTTGGCAATACTGCAAAATCAAACACATACTTGTCACTGCTCTCACCCTTTGAATCTTTCACCACTAAGCCTACAGAATAAGCACCCTCAGATTCAAAAGTATACTTCAGCGAATTCTCAAAACTTGTTGCGATTATGGTTTCATCCTTGGACAAAGACCAGCTATAGCCTTTCACACCATCATTTAAATCGCCATCAGCAGATTGGTCTAGAAAAGTCACCATATCTCCTGCATATATTTTATTCAGACTAGGACTAAACTTTGCCACCGGCTTTGTATTCTTTTTTTCTTGTTCTATACTGCTCTGAGGTTCAGGTGTAAATGCCGGAGCTTCACGTTTCATATATTTCCAGATTCCTGCACTTACACCTGATAAAAGCAATAGTAACACTAGGACAGTTACCAATGGTGCTATCTTTCTTTTGGTGGCTGCTTTTTTTACCTTTGCATGAATGGTGTCATCCAAGGAGCCTCTTCCCATAAAAGTAGAATAAATCAAAGTGGATTTAAAATCCTCATCTACCTGAGCCAGAGTATCATATTGTCCGGCTCTGCATTTAGCAATAATGGTACCAATAGCAGGTGGTATATCATCCTTGTAAGACTTCTCTGCATCCCAAATAGAGTTCGTAAAAATAGACCAGATAATATCTCCAACTCTGCTTAAAACTTGGGCATAGCCTATGGTGAGGATATTTTTATTGAAGACATATATATTGTTAAAGCAAATACGCTTTTTATTCATAATAGAAATATTACTAAAATCACAAAGGGTGTACTGAATAAGAGGTATAAGCCCATTCAGTTCTCCAACTTTTTTAAAAAGCTCTTCACATAAATAAAGCTTATCTATCATACGAAGATTATTTGAGCTGATAAAGCTTTCATAATTTTCGCCCTTGCAAATATTAGATATGATATAAAATTTGGAATCATCATAAAAAGTCTCTTCAATATTAAGCAATTTCTGAAGGGTTGAATCTCCGAAATCATCCTTGACAGCATATATAAAATCTCCATCTATCAATTCATTCATCACATATTTAGGCGAATTTTCAAAGATAGAATTCTTAACAATATATACAGCTTGAAGCTCATCCTTACACAGTGTTTCGACAATTTCATACTTCACGACCTCACCTCCAAATTACCATATTCTACATAAATCGCCGAACTCCTCCTTTTTGTTTCGCAAAAAGAGGAGTAGGTGCCAGGGAAACCGCTGAAAAAAGCAGTCACAGGAATAACTGTACAAAGCATCTTCTAATTATGCAATCAGCTAGGATATTAAAGATACATAATGCTCTAAAATGCTTTTAAGTTCCCACTAAACGCTTCGATTCCA
>JAUQXG010000159.1 GCA_030834765.1 Lutispora sp. | reverse complement strand
TACAAAATGGGCATCTACAGGGATCGGTACCTTGTTCATGATATTGCTATTTGCAATTATTTCTGTAGGCATTTATGCACCGATTAAAGAATATGCCTTTGAGAGTGACACTGAAAAGTACATTCAAAGTGATCAATTTATTTATTCACTGTCAAACTTAACCAACTATTTGACAGAAACTAAGCTTAATGATGCAAAGGATTATGGTGTAAGATATGAAAACTTAGAAAATATTAAGTATTATATAGGCAAAAAAGATCAATCTGCTTTGTCAAGCAATATAGAAAACGCAACAGAAGCACTTATGCAAGAAGAAATAAATGATAGCCAATTTTATGTGACCATCAAAACCGATGAAAAAGGCAATCCAGAAATAGAAAGTTCTTTAGGTTCACGCTTTGATCAAGCTACATTTATAAATAACTCACATTTAGGAAATGTATCAGCCTATCCCAATTTAACAATCATTTACACCATTCCAAAAAAATTGACTGCTCATAGTGACCTTTTCACCCATAATGTTCAATCCTTCAATATAGAGCAATATATGATCCTGATTTTAATAATAGGAGCCATAAGCACTCTTATCTTAATTATTACAGCTTTCTCCATACCCTATTCTTTGCAAAAGCAAGTTAAGTTCATGGAATTTTTTAATAAAATATTTCTAGAATTTAAACTTTTAGCTTGGCTGGGATTTGCCTTCGTTTTCTATGCTCTGATGAATATAATTTCTACGAATTATAGTATAGATAGGATATTCAATGCAAACAAATATTTCTACCTCATCGGAATCCCTTCTACATTTATATTATACTTGCTTATTTATCTGACCATTGGTTATATAAAATATATCTATCATGAAGGCTTTTGGGCAGGGTTCATCCGAAACAGCATATTCGGAAAAATTCTTTTTTATATCATTCATGGTATCAAAAAACTAGCCCAACAAATCATTGAAATAGACATAACCAGAGAATATCAATTAAAGTTTATTATGATACTTGGAATCAATTTCATCGCATTGTGCATCATTGCACTGGCAGGTCCATTAGGATTAGTTTTAGCCTTAGCTTACACAATAGTTCTGTTTATATATTTGATGAAGCTCATTGATAAAATAAGGTCTTTAAACATATATAGCAGCCAATTAGCTAAAGGAGACTTTGATGCTTTACTTCCTGAAAATATCGGTATATTAAACCCCATTGCTAAGAATTTAAGCAATATAAACGCAGGATTTAAAATAGCTGTAGACAAAGAGATCAAAAGCCAGCATATGAAAACCGAGCTTATCTCCAATGTATCCCATGACCTTAAAACACCCCTTACCTCTATCATTACCTATGTAGATTTATTAAAAAACATGGATATCACCAAAGAGACCCAGCAGGAATATATCGATATTCTTGATAAGAAATCCAAAAGGCTGCAAGTTTTGATAGAGGACTTATTTGAAGCCAGCAAGGCAAGCAGCGGTAATATTGAGCTTCAGTTAGAACAAGTAGATGTGATTGCACTTCTTAGGCAAACCTTAGGAGAGCTGGAAGAAAAAATACATGACAGCAATCTTCAAATGAAAATCAATTTGCCGGAAGGCAAGGTAATTTGTGAATTAGATGGCAGAAGAAGCTATCGCATATTCGAAAATATTATTAGTAATATTCTAAAATATGCTTTGCCAAATTCCAGAGTTTATATAGATGTTTTAGAAACAGAAAAACACATAGGCTTTATATTTAAAAATATCTCAGCCTATGAAATGAATTTTGATGCTTCTGAGATCATGGAACGCTTTTCCAGAGGGGATAAATCAAGAAATACGGAAGGCTCTGGTCTTGGACTTTCAATAGCAAAAAGCCTTATAGAACTTCAAAAGGGAAGCTTGGAAGTAACTATTGATGGGGATTTATTTAAGCTAATCGTGACATTCCCAAAAGTATAAATATCTGTATTAGAAGCCATCGAGAACCGTCCCCGATGGCTTCTTTTTATTGCAAATTCTTAAGGAGTCGGTCTATCGTCTCTGTCAGATTTGGATTAAGCCTTTTTGCTTCCTCCAGATCCTTTTTCGCTTCATTTGGATTCCCTGTATCTAGATTCAGCAGCCCTCTTATATAGTGCCCTTTGGATGCATCTGTCTCAATCATTTCATTAGCATGTTCAAAAGCTTTATTGTACTCTCCTTGAGCTGATTGGACTACTACCAAGGCCCATAATGTCCTCAACTTGATGTGATCATCTTTTGGATTTGCAGCGAGTATTTCCACTCCCACTTTTTCAGCTTCTGCCCAAGATTCCTGTTGGCTTAGCTGTTCTAGCTTTTCAAGCTTTATCAGCATGGTATTTTGTGTATTGTTAAACCCATAAGTGAGCGATAAAATAAGAACTAATATGGTTACGATGATAAACACAGGTCTTTTCAGCCAT
>JAUQXG010000009.1 GCA_030834765.1 Lutispora sp. | reverse complement strand
TGCACCCAATCTCTTCTCATTATCAAAACTCCTTAAATTGTTTTTAAGCATCTCTTCTTTCATATTCTCCTAAAAAACCACTAGTGCTATTCACAAAAAAGAAGAAAAAAATACACTCCTTGCGGAGTGCAAATTGAATCAGTAACCCGTTTTCTACATTATTGACACATATATTAGATATTATACCATAATTTACTATTGAAGAATATTTTTTGCTCGCTCTAGCATTTCTCTTATTGGAAGTTCATAAGGGCATCTTTTTTCGCAAATTCCGCACTTTTTACAGGCATCTGCCTTTACTTCCATTCCATTATATCTTTCTAAGGCCCAATCGACTAAATCATATCTGGAATAATATCCTTCCATCAGAAAAACCTGAGGTATATTAATTTTTTGAGGACAGGGTAAGCAGTATCCACATCTTCTGCAAAATGTTTGCCCTAGCTCCGAAGCTTTCTTTACGAGCTGTTCCTTCTCTTCCTCACTTAATTTCACGCCGTCAGCAGCCTGAACATTTTCCATGATCTGCTCAATGCTTTCCATTCCTGGTATAGCGCAGTCTAAATGGTAGTCTTCCAATATATATTTTATAGCAGTTCTGGCATCATCCAATGAACCTCCGGCTAAAGGCTTCATGGCGATTGTCCCTACCCCTATTTCATGAGCTTTAGCAAATACTTCCCTTGCCTGTTGTTCTACAACACTATAAGGATATTGTACTGTTTCAAAGTCATCTATATCTAATGCTTTTTCTATGATATCAAGCTTGTGACTTGTAATCCCTATATGTTTTACGATCCCTTTTTCCTTTAGTTCTTTCAAGGCTGTTAGTGCTCCATCAGGCTTCATGACTCTCTCCAATTCTTCCATTGAAGAAATATTATGCAGCTGATATAGGTCTATATAGTCTGTCCTAAAGCTTTGCAATGTGCCTTCTACATCCTTAAGCATAGCCTCTTTATCTCTAGACATAGACTTTGATGCCAAATAAACCTTTTCTCTTTTACCAACTAAAGCATTGCCTATGAGCTTTTCACTTTTATTATAGCCTTTTGCACTATCAATAAAGTTAATGCCCATCTCCAAAGCTTTATCTATTATCTCATTGGCAGCTTCCTGCTCTAATTGCTGTATAGGTATTCCGCCAAAGCCTACCCTTGAGACCATCAATCCTGTTTTTCCTAATAATGCGTATTGCAAATCAAATCTCCTCTTTTCTAGAAAATTCACAGAGCAATTCATAAAGCGCTGTATGTTTTTTCTTTAAATTCACTGGTCTTCCGTCTGCTGTACGGACAAACACGTGCTCTGTATGTCCTTCTGCTATTGATTTATTATCTTCATCCCTGAATACTTGGTATTTAAATTTAATTCTCACAGGTGTAAGCTCTTCGATAGATGCTTTTATAGTAAGCAAGTCATCGTAGTGAGCTGCTGTATGGTATACACAATCCGTGCTTATCACCGGCATGCCTATTCCCTGACTTTCCATATCCTTATAGGTCATCCCGGAAATCCTTATAAAATCTGCCCTGCTTACTTCAAACCAAATATAGTAGTTTGCATGATATACAAAACCCATCTTATCGGTTTCTGCATATCTCACTCTTATTTTGCTTTCACTGGCCTTCAAGTTTAACACCTCATTTATTTCTCTAAAAAGCTTAAAATAAGTTGCTTTACCTCAACAATGCTCTGGACTTACCGTTATATATTACACCTGTTTTTGCATCTACTGTAACGATTTGTCCATCTCTAAACTTTTCTAAAATTTCAGAAACTCCAACAATAACCGGAACTCCCATTTCAAGCCCTACGATAGCAGCATGGGATGTCAGCCCGCCTTCTTCTACTATGATTGCAGATGCTCTGCCCATAATTCCTACAGTTTCTATATCTGTGGTCTCCGCAACCAGGATATCTCCTTCTTCAAACTTGGCTGCATCTTCTTTAAAATTCTTTATGATGCACACTTTGCCAACATAGGCTCCGTTGCCTATGCCCATACCTTTTGCCAATATTTCACCAACAATGTGCACTTTAATCAAATTTGTTGATCCAGTCACTCCCACTGGGACTCCTGCCGTAATCACAACAAGATCTCCGCTGCATACAAAGTCTGATTCCAATGCTTTATTTACGGACATCTCTATCAGTGCATCTGTGCTGTCCGTAACAGCTACGATCATTGGATATACACCAAAACAAAGATTTAGGGTTCTGCATATTTTTTCATCTGGCGTTGCTGCCAAAATAGGAGCTTTGGGCCTGAACTTTGAAACTGCTCTTGCCGTTGTTCCAGTTTGAGTAGGTGTAATGATTGCTGTTGCACACAGGTCTATGGAAGTTGCACAGGTTGCATGGCTTATGGCATTGGTGATTGTAATATGAGGTTCTAAAGAAGTATCCAGATCTTTGCCATAGCTATACTTCATCTCTGTTCTTTTAGCTATTGTTGCCATAGTCTTTACTGAATCAACAGGGAATTTTCCTGCCGCCGTCTCTCCTGATAACATGATCGCATCTGTTCCATCTAGTATTGCATTTGCAACATCTGTTACTTCAGCTCGCGTTGGTCTTGGATTTCGAATCATTGAATCCAACATTTGAGTAGCTGTGATTACAGGCTTCCCTGATTTATTTGCTTTTCTTATCAAATCCTTTTGTACGAAAGGTATTTCTTCTGTAGGTATTTCTACTCCTAAATCACCTCTTGCAACCATAAGCCCATCAGATACTCTTAATATTTCATCACTGTTATCTACGCCTTCTTGATTTTCAATCTTTGATATGATCTTAATATTCATTGCCTTTTTACTTTCCAGTATCCTTCTTATTTCCAAAACATCTGCCGCTTTTCTTATAAAGGAAGCAGCAATAAAGTCTACATCATTTTCTATTCCAAATAATAAGTCTGCCACATCTTTTTCTGTAATAGCAGGAAGCTTAGATGTGGCCCCTGGTATATTCACATTTTTCCTATCTCCAATGGTACCGCCATTTACAACTTCACAGACTACATCTATATCACTCATATCTATAACCTTAAGTTCGATCAAGCCGTCTGCTATTAATATCTTAGTTCCCTTCTTCACTTCTTGAGGAAGCTCTTTATAGGTGATGCTTACTTTATTTATATCACCTATCACATTCTCTGTGGTAAGTGTAAACCTTTGTCCGTTCTCTAATTCTTCTTTCCCATTTTTAAAGGTACCCAGTCTAACTTCAGGGCCTTTTGTATCCAGCATGATAGCTAATGGTACGCCCATTCTCTCTCTTACACTTTTAATGTTATTGATTCTAATTAAATGCTCTTCATGGCTTCCATGGGAAAAATTTAGGCGAGCTACATTCATTCCTGCCTTTACCAATTCGGTTAATATTTCTATGCTTTCACTTGCTGGACCTATTGTACATACAATTTTTGTTTTTCTCATATTTTCCTCCCAGGTACTTCATATTTGCTATTTGAAAGAACATTTGCCAAATCATATAATTCTGTTTGGAATTTCTTTTCAATACTAAGCGCTTCTTCAATTTGTAAATCTATGATATGATTGTCTTTAATGCCTACAACTCTGTTTGATTTGTTTTCCATCAGCAGCTCTACTGCTCTTGACCCAAGGCGACTTGCTAATATCCTGTCAAAAGCTGTAGGATTGCCACCTCTTTGAATATAGCCTAATATGGTGGCTCTCACTTCAATATTTATTTTCTCATGTATTTCTTCAGCAATATCAGTAGCTTTGCCTACGCCCTCTGCTAATACAATAATGCTGTATAATTTGTTTCTATTTTTACCTTCAATGAGCCTTTTACAAATATCATCTATTGAATAAGACACTTCAGGTATAATGATGGTTTCAGCTCCACCAGCCAATCCCGCATAAAGTGCAATATCTCCAGAATTTCTGCCCATCACTTCTATGATTGTCACTCGCTCATGGGAGTTGGATGTGTCTCTTATTTTGTTTATGGAGTCAAGTACATTGTTTACTGCTGTATCAAAGCCTATGGTATAATCCGTATAAGCAAGATCGTTATCTATTGTTCCAGGGATACCTATGCAAGGAATTCCATTTTCACATAACTTTTCTGCTCCTCTAAAAGAACCGTCACCGCCTATAACGATTAACCCATCTATCTTAAAAACACCTGCAATATTCAAGGCTTTTCTTAAACCTTCATCGGTTTTGAACTCTTCGCTTCTTGCTGTCTTCAATATGGTTCCGCCTCTGTGTATGATATCTGCAACGGAACTCATATTCATTTCAATGATATCTCCATTAATTAACCCGGAAAAACCTCTGTTTATGCCTAGAACATTTAAACCTCTGTTTATAGACGTTCTTACAACAGCTCTTATTGCTGCATTCATTCCTGGTGAGTCCCCTCCACTTGTCAAAAGCGCAATATTCCTCACAATTACCCCTCCAAAACATTTTTGCTTGTCCTTGAAATCTTTATCAATAAGTCCTATTTTATAATCCTGCTTCTAAAATGATGGTGTGCGCTTCTTCAACTTCTGCTTCTGGTACAAGAACTTCAAAAAAGCCTTCTTCCTCATCCATGTTCTTGCTTACAGGTTGTATCTTAGTCAGTACGCCCTCGTTGGATAATGCATCACTCATTCTCTGTACCTGCTTTTTACCTTGCGCCATATATACAACCATCCACATAATTATGCTCCTCCTTAAAGTTTGCTAATATTATTTTAATGCAACATATTTATCGCCTACAAGCCTTTTTAACTGAATAAAAAGCTCTTCATGAAGTGTCACCCACATACTCTTGTCAGCCAACATAATGCTTCTTTTATTATCCGCTTTATCATCAACTAAATATACAGGAGTGGTTCCTTTATTTTGCAATAATATTGCCTTTACTTCATCCAAAATATTTGCATTCTCATCAGAATTCACTTTGATATATAGCTTTTTACCCAATGATTCTATAGTCGGTGCATTGCTATCTATAGAAGTAATTCTTTCAGCCAATATTTTGGGAGACTCATCTTCTCTTATACTTACTCTTCCCTCAACTATAACAATATGATCTGCTTTAATAATATTAGCATATTTTTCATATATTTTGGGGAAAATCAATATCTCAATATTTCCATATAAATCTTCAAGATCAACAAAAGCCATCATATTATTTGATTTTGTGCTCTTAAGTTTTAAGGAGCCTATGATTCCACCGATCTTTACCATCTTGCCATCATACTCAACATTTTCTTCAGAAATTATTTCTTCTTCTAAATGATCTTTTATCAGCTCTGCTGTAGTGATGCTGGTTAAATTCTTAAGCTTTTCTTCATAGTCCTGCAAGGGGTGTCCGCTTACATACAATCCCAGCATTTCCTTTTCCATGCCAAGAAGCTGCCTTTTCTCATATTCATTTAGCTCTGGATAAGCAAAATCATCTATCTGTGTGTCTGCTTCTCCCATATCAAAGAGTGACATTTGTCCGTCTATATTCTTTCTTTTCTGCTGTTGTATGCTGTCAATCAATTTTTCATATACAGCCATCAGTCTGCTTCTATATACTCCCAGACTATCAAAAGCTCCGCACTTTATCAGGCTTTCTATGGCTCTCTTATTGATAGCACTTAAATCCACTTTCTTTATAAAGTCATATAGGCTTTCAAAAGCTCCTTTTTCTTCACGGGCTTTGATTATTTCATCGATGGCATTTAGTCCAACATTCTTTACTGCAGCTAGTCCAAATCTTATTTTATTATTTTTTACTGCAAATTTCTGATTGCTTTCATTTATGTCAGGAGGCAATATCTCTATTGCTCTCTTTTTACCTTCCATGATATATTCTGCTACTTTACCGCTTGAGCCCATTACACTTGTTATGAGCGCAGCAGTAAATTGTACAGGATAGTAAAACTTCAGCCATGCTGTTTGATAGCCTATGACTGCATAAGCGGCTGCATGAGATTTATTAAATCCATATTTAGCGAATTCACTCAGTTCATCAAATATTTTTTCCGCTATATCAGCTCTAATTCCATTTCTTACACACCCTGGAACTATGACCTTTCCTGATTCATCCATGATACCGTGAATGAAGTTTTCTCTTTCTTTGGCCATAAGCTCGACTTTCTTTTTACTCATTACTCTTCTCACAAGATCTGCTCTTCCCATTGAATAACCTGCAAGATCTCTTACAACCTGCATTACCTGCTCCTGATATATCATACAGCCATAGGTAACATTTAATATAGGTTCAAGCTTAGGGTCCATATATTTTATGATCTCTGGATTATGTTTATATTTTAAATACCTTGGGATCTGATCCATTGGTCCTGGTCTATAAAGAGAAATCCCTGCAATGATATCCTCCAAGCTGCTTGGCTTTAAATCCTTCATAAATTGAGTCATTCCGTTGCTTTCCAGCTGAAATACGCCGTAGGTCTCTCCATTGGATATCATTCTGTATACACTTGCATCACTGTCATTGATGCTTTCCATATTAGGCACTTCCAGCCCCTGTTCTTTGATTAATTCCAAGGTATCTCTTATGACAGTAAGGGTTCTAAGTCCAAGAAAGTCCATTTTTAAAAGACCTAATTCTTCCAAAGTCCCCATGGTATATTGAGTAGTTATGACATTATCGTTTGTCTGAAGGGGTACATACTCCGTAACATCCTTTTTAGATATCACAACACCAGCTGCATGAGTAGAAGTATGTCTTGGCATTCCCTCCACAGCCTTTGACATATCTATAAGATACTTTATTCTTTCATCCCCATCATAAGCCTTTTTTAATTCTTGGCTGACTTCCAAAGCTCT